>CANQAR010000038.1 GCA_947588845.1 uncultured Lachnospiraceae bacterium | reverse complement strand
ATCCGGATCCCGCGGATTTCCACAATATCATTCTCCTGCACATTGCTGTTGACCAGACGTTCATACCGGGCCAGATGCGCCTTAACGCGCGCGACGAGCTCACTCGGGCTGAACGGCTTCGTCATATAGTCATCCGCGCCGAGTCCCAGACCGCGTATCTTGTCGATATCATCCTTTTTTGCAGATACCATGATAACCGGAATATTTTTCTTCTCCCTGATCTGACGGCAGATCTCGAATCCGTCCACTTCCGGCAGCATCAGATCAAGAATAATCAGATCAAAATCCTCCTCCAGCGACCGTCTGCGCCCGCTCTCCCCGGAATTTTCAATCTCCACCTGAAACCCGGAAAGCTCCAGATAATCCTTCTCAAGATCCGCAATCGCCACTTCGTCTTCCACAATCAAAATCCTGCTCATTATTGCCCTGCCTCCACATTTACCTGATATTTTCTGATAACAAAACACATTGTTGTTCCCTGGCCGACCCTGCTGTTCGCCCAGATTCTGCCTCCGTGATCCTCTATGATCTTCTTCACAATCGAGAGACCGATTCCGCTGCCTCCCTGCGCCGAATTTCTCGAAGCGTCCGTACGGTAAAAACGGTCGAAAATATTCGTCAGTTCCTTAGTAGGAATCCCCTTGCCGTTGTCCTCAATCTCCACCTGAACAAAGTCGCCGACGTCCTTCACCCGGATCTCGACGCTTCCTCTGGGCTTGTCCATATATTTGACAGAATTGCTGATAATGTTGTTGATCACACGTTTAAGCTGCTCCGCGTCCGCGATGATCTGCACCTCCGTCTCAACCGTGTTGATATAGGAAAATGATATCTCCTTCTCCCGCAGTTCCAGCCCGACATCCTCCGCGCAGTCGTCAAAATACTCCGCAACATTGATCCGGTTGAACGTATAAGGGATCCGGTCCGTCTCAATGTTGGAGTAGAATGTCAGTTCATTGATCAGGCGGTCCATATCGTTCGCCTTGATGTAAATTGTGCGGATATAGCGGTCCATCTTTTCCGGCGTGTCCGCCACGCCGTCCATAATACCCTCCACGTACCCCTTGACTGCCGTGATCGGCGTCTTCAGATCATGAGAAATATTGCTGATCAGCTCCTTGCTCTGGCGGTCAAAAGCTTCCTTCTGCTCGGTCTGCTCCTTCAGACGTCGGCGCATATCGTCAAAATCCCGGCAGAGCTCGCTGAGCTCATCCTTCCCCTTCACCTCGATCTGGAAATCAAAATCCTCATTTTTGATCCGGTACGTCGCCTCACTGAGTATATTCAGCGGTGTATAGATCCCCGCATAGATCCAGATTACCATGAGCGCCGCCGTAAAGATCAGAATCACGACCACCGACAGGATCAGTTCGCGGACAAGATTGCTCGTATGCATAAGAAGATTCCCGACAGAAGATACAATAAAGATACTTCCCTGTCTTCCGTCGTCAAATTCGACGTCCAGCTGTTTTACGAACGCCTCAATATTTTTTCCGATATAGGAACCCCCGTCCGGAGCGCTGCTGAACGCACGGAACACTGGCAGTTCCCGGAACAGATCATCCACATTCTTTCCGAGTCCGTTATAGTAGAGCTTGTCGTCAATTCTGACCAGAAGCCAGGAATATCTGCTGGTCAGACTGTCGTTCAGTTCATCCAGATAATCCCTGTCAAGAAAACGGTCTGCGTTCCGGGCAGCCTGCTCTTTCATCTTTTCAAACGTCGTCTGGGTTGATTTCCCGATCACCTGCATGGAATCCGAAAGGTCTTCAATAGACATGGGAACGCCGTAGCTCTCCTCAACCAGCCGTACCTGATACCGGCTGAATCCGAAAAAGGCCAGCGCAAACAAAAAAAAAGGAACCAGAATAATAACAAAAAAGGCTATGATCAGCCTGGTTTTTAACTTCATAACTCCTCCGCAGCGATTTTTTTAATATTCAAAACCCGTTCCTGATCCTGCATGCAGGATTCGGTTCTGCTTTGACAGACAATTTATATTTCGAATCCCTGTCTGCAGAAATAAAATACACCATAAAGTATAGCACAGAGAAAGACGAATTACATCTAAACAAAATATATAATTCTAAATTTTCTATAAAAAAGGAGCCATTGCTCCACGGATAACTACTCATCCATTTTGCAACAGCCCCACGCTTTTTCTCGCTGCTTTTTCCTTTTCCCTATCTCGGCATCAGATACATCATCGCTGCCGCCTGTCCTGCTACAACCGCCGCCAGCACCAGAATCGCCATCATTCCTCCAAACATGTCAAACGCTCCTTTCTCCGACTCAATATTCTTTCCTTCTGTCAACCAGTCTTTTTCTTTGAAAACTTTTCTGTTTTTTGTTTTATACTTGCATTATACTGGCAGATTCCCTATAATACAGTTAATTTCATAGCCGTTTTTATCAATATCCTGGCAAACTCAAAAAAGTAATGGTTGACATAAAAGGAGGTCTCTTATGCAGCAGGCAGGACGTATTTCTTTTCCGCTCGACAGCGAAACCAATCAGGAAACGCGCAGCCACGGGGATTCCGGTCTTCCTGTAGGCGTCTATTTTTCCCGGAGCAACATTTTCACGCAGGGTTACAGTCCCTGGCACTGGCACAAGGAAACGGAACTGTACTTTGTCGTGGAAGGCTCTGTCCAGGTCTCGACCCCGGCCGGCGAATATATCCTGCGCGAGATGGAAGGCTGCTTTATCAACGCGAACTGCCTTCACTCCATGCGCCCTCATGAATGCGACTACGCGCTCTTTCAGTCTGTCGTGTTCGATCCTTTTTTTATCGCCAGCGGAAACACTCTTCTCGTCGAGGAGAAATATATCTACCCTCTTCTGAAATGCCGGCAGATTCAGGCGATTCTGATCGATTACGACTTTCCCTGGCACAGCTATATCTATGAACGCCTTGGCACAGTCATTTTTGCACAGCGCAGAAAAATTTTTGGATATGAAATCATCATTCGTAACGCACTTTCCGAGATATGGCTGAAACTACTCTCCTTCTCGGAAGACGAGATAAAGAACGCTCCGAAAAACGCGGATCTGGATTTTGAACGTATTCAGATAATGCTGGAAATGATTCATACTGATTATGAAAAGAATTTGACTCTGGAGGATATCGCATCCTCCGCAAACATCAGCGAAAGCGCCTGCTGCCGCTGTTTTCAGCGCTGTCTGAAACAGTCTCCGATCGATTATCTGGTCGAATACCGCATTCATAAGGCTGCTGACCTGCTTCTTGGAACTGATCTGCCTGTTACCGGAATCAGTTACCGTGTCGGATTTAACAGCACCAGCTATTTCAGCAACCGTTTTAAGCAGATTCTGGGGATGTCGCCGCGGGAGTACCGCACGAAGAAAAAGGACCATTGATAAAATTACAGCAAACGTTAATTCAGAACTTGCCCTGTTATGTCAGAATGACAAAAAATGCCCCGCTGCCTGCAGCGGGGATTTAAAATCAATCTCAAAATATCTTCAATTTATTTTTCTCTGTATTCCACGACATAATTATCATCACCTTTACGTCTCGTTTCAAACTCTGCAATCCTTTTCTGCACCTCCTCCGTTGTAACTGTTTTATAACCTCCGCAGGAATAATAGCCTTCTCCGTTTCCCTGATCTACCCAGTGATCTTCTGATTCTCCGCAGCATGGACAGAAATAATCATAATCAGAAAGTCTTGTAGATCCATAAAAATGCTGCCATTTTCCAGGTGATTTCTGAGAATAGCCCTCATAATATTCTACGCCTGTGCCAGTTCTCCATATTTCCTCTTCGTAGAAAGAACGATTTCTTAAATAAACACTCTTGTATTTTTCTATCTCCTTCATTTATTCCGCCTCTCTTTCTCTATATTTGGATTTATCACCATCGCCGCTGTCAGTCCAGATATTTTCTCAGCATTTCTGCCCTGTCTGTCTTCTCCCACGGCAGATCCAGATCCTCCCGTCCAAAATGCCCATAAGCCGCTGTCTGTTTGTAGATCGGGCGGCGCAGGTCGAGCATCTTGATGATTCCCGCCGGACGCAAGTCAAAATTCTCGCGTACAATCTCCGTCAGCTTCTCGTTGGAGAGCTTTCCTGTTCCAAATGTGTCCACCATGATGGAGGTCGGCCGGGCGACTCCGATCGCGTAGGAAAGCTGAATCTCGCACTTGTCGGCAAGTCCTGCTGCCACAATATTCTTCGCCACATAGCGCGCCGCGTAAGCCGCGGAACGGTCAACTTTCGTGCAGTCCTTTCCGGAAAACGCGCCGCCGCCGTGTCTCGCATAGCCGCCATAAGTATCCACAATGATCTTTCGGCCGGTCAGCCCGCTGTCCCCGTGCGGTCCGCCGATCACAAAACGTCCGGTCGGATTGATGAAAAATTTTGTGTTTTCATCGACCATCTCCTGCGGAAGCACCTCGTCAAAGACATATTTTTTGATATCCTGATGAATCTGTTCCTGCGTCACCTCCGGGTCGTGCTGCGTGGACAGCACCACCGCGTCAAGTCTGGACGGCTTGCCGTTCTCGTCGTACTCCACGGTTACCTGTGTTTTCCCGTCCGGACGCAGATACGGCAGCGTTCCGTCCTTGCGGACTGCCGTGAGGCGGCGGGCCAGCCTGTGCGCCAGCGAGATCGGATACGGCATCAGTTCCTTCGTCTCATTTGTCGCGTAACCGAACATCATCCCCTGATCTCCGGCGCCGATCGCCTCAATCTCTTCATCTGTCATCTTGTTTTCTTTCGCTTCAAGCGCTTTGTCAACGCCCATCGCGATATCGGAAGACTGCTCGTCGATCGCCGTGATCACGCCGCAGGTCTCCGCGTCAAATCCATATTTTCCGCGCGTGTAGCCGATTTCTCTGACCGTATCGCGGACGATCTTCTGGATATCCACATAAGCCTTCGTAGAGATTTCTCCCATGACAAGCACAAGTCCCGTCGTGGTCGCCGTCTCGCACGCCACACGGCTCATCGGATCCTGCTCAAGCAGCGCATCCAGAATCGCATCTGAAATCTGGTCGCACATTTTGTCCGGATGTCCTTCTGTCACGGACTCTGATGTAAATAATAATTTCTCCATAGGTACACTCCTGTTCCGGGCGAAACGCCCCGCTGGTCTGCTTTTCTGTTTTATAAAAGCCCCATGGCGATCCGTGGACTTTTAATTCGGGGCTGCTTTAAAGGCAGAAAAAAGCCCGCTGTACAAGCGGACTTAATTTTCATAATCAAATCCCCTTATTGTTCGAGTTAACTCGCTCAGGCTGGCACCTTCCACTTCGTGGGGTTGCCGTGGCTTCACAGATCCTTTGTATCTCCACCACTCTGAATAAGAGAAAAGCAAATGATTTAAATTGTCTCCGGAGTCTGCCAGATTTTCAGATTCCGGCCTTGTCTGCCGAACCTTCAGACTCCGTATAACCATACTTCTTTTTATTCTGTTTGTCAAGTAAATTTTCAGATTATTGTTTTACGGATTCAGATAATTATAGGCCAGGCGCGAGAGACTTGTGATATTTCCCGCACTGCTCCATCCGGATCCCGGCGTACTTCCCATCACAACAAGAATATATGTGGCGTTTTTCGAATAGACAATCGCCGCGTCATGCGTGTAATTATTTGTCTCGCCGGTCTTGTTCGCGACCACAACACCGCCCGGAACGCCTGCCGGAATCTTCGAGCGGCGCTGCTGCCGTTTCAGATAACTCAGCATCTTCTGAGACGCGGCCTCTGTCGGCAGAACGGGCAGCAGGAAGCACAGAATCAAAACCAGAATCAGAAGACCTCTTCTTCTTTTCACAACAAGTCTGCCTCCCTTTTTTATGCACAGAAACCGTGCTTTTCTTCCTCGGTAAACATCCATGCCCGCGCCCACGATGAGTGAACGATCTCGAATCGATTCGTGCCCCTCATTCCCGCTGTTATTTGACTCATGTTCTTACAGCCTCAGCAGCAAGTGCTTCGGCCTGGTTTGATATTGTAACGTTATTTTTTCACAAAACGCTCCGCCACATATTGATTCGCTTCCCATTCCTGCCTGTCGTCGAGCGGCGCAAGCTCACGCACCCCGTATTTCCGGTCAAGCGCGTTCGCCAGCAGATAATCGCAGACATGCGGATTCTTCGGCAGCAGGGGGCCGTGCAGATAAGTGCCGACTACATGTCTGTACAGCACGCCTTCCATCCCGTCCTCCCCGTTGTTCCCATATCCGAAAACAACCTTTCCAAACGGGCGGTTATCCCCGATATAAGTCCTTCCGCCATGATTTTCAAACCCGACGACCGGACCGTCAAAATTTTCACTGTCGATCACAACGTTTGAAATCAGTCTCGGACTCCCCTGCTGCGTGTACAGATCCACCAGAGAGAGCCCCTCCATCCTTCCCTCATCCGTATCGTAATAATGTCCAAGAAGCTGGTATCCCCCGCATACCGCGATCACAGAACCATAATCCTCCACATAGGCTTTAAAATCCTCCCGGATCTCCTGAAGCTTCCGGCAGACAATCATCTGTTCCCGGTCGGAGCCTCCTCCAAGCAGGACAATGTCAAGATCCGAAAAATCGACCGGATCCGTCAGCTGAAATTCACGGACTTCAGCCTCGATGCCGCGCCATTCGCAGCGCTTTTTCATACACTGGATGTTTCCCCGGTCCCCGTAGAGATTCAGAAGATCAGGATACAGATGTCCTATTGTCAGCTTCATGTTCTTTTTCTCCATTTGTTCAAAGTGTAAAGTCTTTCCATCATCCGTGCTGCTTCGCAATACGGAGCAGCACATATTTTCGTTAACTGTTTCTCTATTTTTCCGTCAGACGCCGTTTTTGGCCCCTTCCTTCCATTTTCTCCATCCGGGCCAGGATTCCCCTGGTCGAATACAAAGCCGTGTAATTTACGAGCATATACAGGTTCCCGCAGCCGTCCTTCACTCTGGCCTTTACCGCCGTCTCCACATCCGGGATCAGCTCTGACGGGATATCCACATACTTCATGCGCAGCCGCATATCCTGGCAGCGGATTCCGCTGACCGTGATCGAGCGGACGCTTTCTTCGCACAGCCGGTCGAAATCGACATCCCACAGCCAGGAAATATCCAGTCCGTCCTGCGCGTTGTCATTGATCACGATGATGATATCTTTCTCCCTGCGGTCCTCCAGGACAGCGGAGATATTCTGGTTAAAGCCTGCCGGATTCTTCGCGAGATTCAGAACAATCTCCGTCCCGCCGATCCTGAATTTCTCCATACGGCCGTTCTGCGGGTTAAATTTTGTGAGCATGCGGTCAAAATTCCGCGGCCTGACTCCCGCTTCCCTCGCCGCGCTGTAGGCCGCCAGAACGTTGTACACGTTATAAAATCCCCGGTATCCGACATGAATTCTGTGTCCCTCCACGGTGAAGGAAATCCCGTTTTTCAGACTGATCCCGGAAGCGTCAAAATCCGCCTCAGGACGCGCGAATCCGCAGTTCGGGCAGCGGTATTTCCCGATCTGGCTGTAGTGGTAAAATTCATACTCCAGCCGCTCTCCGCACCGTTTGCAGAAACGGCCCTCCCGGATCTCATTCATGCTCTGAACATCTTCCGTCTTCTCTGAAATCCCGTACGTTATGCAGGGATTTCCGCTCTCCGACGCCAGATACCAGGAGAGCGCGTCATCCGCATTCACGACCACTTTCATATCCGGCGCCATCTTCATGGCACGGTCCAGCAGTTTCATCGTGATGTCGATCTCTCCATAGCGGTCAAGCTGATCGCGGAACAGGTTCGTGAGCACCATGCAGTCCGGCTTAAAATGCGGGAACACACGCACAGTCGAAGCCTCGTCGATCTCGATACACGCGTAATCCGCGTCAAGCCTGCCGTTCCAGCGCGCCGCAAGCGCAAAAGCCGCCGCCACACCGGGCAGCATATTCGACCCGGTGTGATTGCACACAACCTTCCTGCCCTCCGCCTCAATCGCCGCGCAGAGCAGGTTGTTTGTCGTCGTCTTTCCGTTCGTCCCGCAAACCACAAAGATCTTTTCTCTCACCTGCGAAGAAAGATCCCGCAAAATTTCAGGATCGATCTTCAGAGCAATCTTGCCGGCCAGGGTTACGCCCTGCTTTCCGGCCAGCCTGCAGGCAGTGCTGATCAGTTTTGCCGTCCACACCGCCAATACTCTTCGTATTCCCATATATCTGCCTACTCCTGTATGTTTCTCTGTCATGATGCCTGCTGCACAGCGCCATCCCGGGATTTCTCCGCACTTTGTTCCGGCCGATCCAACAGTCATCGTCAATGCGCAGAACCGGCACTGAACATGCGCTACCGGCATTGTGTCATTCTTCCGGCCGGCTTATGTGCCTCCGGCATCCTGTCACTCTTCCTGCGGAAACTCATCATCCTCCACAAGAAAATCCTCAAGACGGGCTTCCCGGGGCTCATCTGCATCATCCGGATCTTCCGTGTCATCATCAGATTCTGCCTCATCATCATACAAATCCGATTCTTCCGGATATCCCTCATCATAATCCGTCCCGTCCATATCCTCCGCAGATTCACCGACAAAATCCGATTCCTCAAAATCCTCCGGGTATCCATCGTCAAAATCCAGTTCGTCAGGATTTTCCGGCTGCAGTTCTGAATCTGCCTCTTCAAGTCCTGCTGCCTCCGCTTTCACCGCGCTTTCCCTGACTTTGGTGATGCTCGCGACCTGACCGCCCTTCTCCGCGTCGAGATTCATCAGCTTCACGCCGCTCGTCACTCTGCCCTGCACGGAGATTTCCCGGCAGGCGAACTGGATAATAATGCCTTCCGTGCTGATCATCATGACTTCATTTTCCGGATTAACTGCCTTCGCGCCTACCACATTGCCGGTTCTCTCAAGAATCTTGTAGCACTTGACGCCCTTTCCTCCACGGAACTGCGGAGAAAATTCGCTGACCGGCGTCAGTTTGCCCAGACCGTTTTCCGACACAACCAGCAGATATTTTCCCTGACTGTCAAGCTGCATCGCCACAACCTCGTCCCCGGCAGCCAGATTTACGCCGATCACGCCCATGGACACACGCCCTGTGCTTCTCACATCCGTCTCATGGAACCGGATGCACTGCCCGTATTTCGTCACAAGCAGGATATCTTTGTTGTTATCCGTAAATTTGACCTCGATCAGCTCATCATCCTCGCGGAGACTGATTGCCGCAAGCCCGGTCTTTCTCACATTCGCGTACTCGCTGATCCGCGTTTTCTTGACAAGCCCGCGCCTGGTCGCCATGAACAGATAACCGTCCTCGTCATATTTCCGGAACGGAATCGTGGCCGTGATCTTCTCTCCCGGCTGAAGCTGCAGCAGGTTGACGATCGCGGTGCCCCGCGCCGTTCTGCCCGCCTCCGGGATCTCATAGGCTTTCAGACGGTACACCCTTCCCTGATTCGTGAAAAACATCAGGTTATGGTGCGTGGAAGTCATCATCAGTTCCTCTATGTAATCATCCTCAAGCGTCTGCATACCGCGGATTCCCTTGCCGCCGCGTCCCTGACTCCTGAAGTTGTCCGTCGTCATCCGCTTGATGTAGCCGAGCTTCGTCATCGCGATCACGACGTTCTCCTTCGTGATCAGATCCTCCACAGACAGCTCTGACGCGTCAAAACTGATCGACGTGCGGCGGTCGTCGCCGTACTTCTCCATAATGACCAGGATTTCCTTTTTGATCACACCGAGCAGCAGGTTCTCATCCGCGAGGATCGCCTTCAGTTCCTCGATCCTTGCCATCAGCTCCTTATACTCTGCCTCGAGTTTCTCGCGTTCCAGTCCGGTCAGAGTCCTCAGACGCATATCCACGATCGCCTGTGCCTGCACATCGGACAGCTCAAACCGCTCCATCAGTCCCTGCTTTGCGATCGCTGTCGTCTGGGAACCGCGGATGATGCGGATGACTTCGTCAATATTATCGAGCGCGATAAGCAGGCCCTGCAGAATATGAGCCCGCTCCTGCGCCCTGTTCAGCTCGTACTTCGTCCTGCGCGTCACAACATCCTCCTGATGCCGGATGTAGTACATCAGCATCTCATGGATGTTCATGATCTTCGGCTGGTTGCCGTCGAGCGCCAGCATGATCACGCCAAATGTATCCTGCAGCTGCGTATGCTTGTAGAGCTGGTTCAGGATCACGTTTGCGTTTGCGTCCTTCCTCAGCTCGATATTGATCCTCATTCCCTCCCGGCTCGACTCATCCGTGATCGCCGTGATTCCGTCGATCCGCTTGTCGCGGACAAGCTCCGCAATCTTCTCGATCAGCCGCGCCTTGTTTACCATATACGGAAGCTCCGTCACGATAATACGGCTCTTCCCATTGTTCATTGTCTCTATATTTGAAACCGCACGCACGCGGATCTTTCCGCGCCCGGTGCGGTATGCTTCCTCAATTCCCCGCGTACCAAGAATCTGCGCGCCCGTCGGAAAATCCGGCCCCTTGATAATGCCAAGCAGCTCGTCGATTGATGTCTCGCGGTTCTCCTCCACACGGTTGTCGATGATCTTCACGACCGCCTGGATCACCTCGCGCAGATTGTGCGGAGGGATGTTTGTCGCCATGCCGACCGCGATTCCCTGCGCGCCGTTCGCCAGCAGGTTCGGATACCTTGCCGGAAGTACCGTCGGCTCTTTCTCCGTCTCGTCAAAGTTCGGGATGAAATCCACCGTGTCTTTATTGATGTCGGCGAGCATCTCCATCGAAATTTTGCTCAGCCTTGCCTCGGTATAACGCATCGCGGCCGCGCCGTCGCCGTCGACAGAGCCGAAATTTCCGTGACCGTCCACCAGCGGGTATCTCGTCGACCATTCCTGCGCCATATTCACGAGCGCCCCGTAGATGGAACTGTCTCCGTGGGGGTGATATTTACCCATCGTATCACCGACAATACGGGCACATTTACGGTGCGGCTTGTCAGGACCATTGTTCAGTTCGATCATCGCGTAGAGCACGCGCCTCTGGACCGGCTTCAGTCCGTCGCGGACGTCCGGCAGCGCACGGGAGGCAATGACGCTCATCGCGTAATCTATATAGGAGTCTTCCATCGTTTTCTTCAGATCCACATCCTGAACCTGATCGAATACTTTGTCGTCCACAGATTATTTCCTCCTTCTAAATATCCAGATTTTTTACCTTTCTCGCATTTTCCTCAATGAATTCGCGCCTCGGCTCCACCTGGTCGCCCATCAGCGTCGTAAAAGTCAGATCGATCTCTGACAACTGGTCCGGATCCATCGTGACCCTCTTCAAAATTCTCTTTTCCGGATCCATCGTCGTCTCCCAGAGCTGCTCCGGATCCATCTCTCCCAGCCCCTTGTAGCGCTGGATCTTGTTGTTCTGGTCCCTTCCGACCTCCTGAATGATCGCCGCAAGCTGCTCTTCGCTGTAGGCGTACCAGACTTTCTTGTTCCTCTCCAGCTTGTACAGCGGAGGCGTCGCCAGATAAACATAGCCGTCCTCGATCAGCTTCGGCATAAAACGGTACAGGAACGTCAGCAGCAGCGTCGCGATATGCGCGCCGTCAACGTCAGCATCCGTCATGATGATGATTTTGTGGTAGCGCAGTTTGGTGATATCAAAATCGTCGTGAATCCCCGTACCGAACGCCGTGATCATCGCCTTGATCTCCGCGTTCGCGTAAATTTTGTCGAGTCTTGCCTTCTCCACGTTCAGAATCTTCCCGCGCAGCGGCAGAATGGCCTGCGTCGCGCGGCTCCTCGCCGTCTTCGCGGAACCTCCCGCGGAATCCCCCTCCACGATATAGATCTCGCAGTTGGCCGGATCCTTGTCGGAACAGTCCGCCAGCTTGCCCGGCAGCGCAAGTCCGTCCAGCGCGGACTTTCTTCTGGTCAGCTCCCTCGCTTTGCGGGCCGCCTCCCTCGCTCTCTGCGCCATGATCGATTTCTCAAGAATGATCTTCGCCGCCTGCGGATGCTGCTCAAGGAAAATTGTGAGCTGCTCCGTGACAACGCTCTCAACCGCGCCTCTCGCCTCGCTGTTCCCGAGCTTCTGTTTCGTCTGTCCCTCGAACTGAGGTTCCTCTATTTTGATGCTGATAATCGCGGTCAGGCCCTCACGGATGTCGTCGCCCGACAGGTTCGGATCGCTCTCCTTGATCAGCTTGTTTGTTTTCGCGTAATCGTTAAACGTCTTGGTCAGCGCATTCTTATAGCCGGTCAGATGCGTGCCGCCCTCCGGCGTCGTGATATTATTGACAAAACTGTAGCTTCCTTCCGTGTAGGAATCATTGTGCTGCATCGCGACCTCGACATATACGCCGTCCTTTGTGCCCTCGCAATAGATAATTTCCGGATAAAGCGCCGTTTTTCCGCGGTTCAGATAAGTGACAAATTCCCGGATTCCGCCTTCGTAATGAAATACCTTCTTTATCTCCTGCTCCGGACGTTTATCCTCCAGCGTAATTCTGACATCTTTTGTCAGAAACGCCATCTCGCGCAGCCTCTGCTTCAGTGTATTGTAGTCAAAGACTGTCTCTTCAAAAATCTGATCGTCCGGCAGGAATGTGACCTCCGTTCCTGTCCGCCCGGGCTCGCAGTTCCCGACCACCTCCAGAGGGTACATCACCTTTCCCCGCTCATACCTCTGACGGTACACCTTTCCCTCCATGTAGATCGTCACTTCAAGCCACTGGGAAAGCGCGTTGACGACCGAAGCGCCCACGCCGTGCAGTCCGCCAGAGACTTTGTAGCCTCCGCCGCCGAATTTACCGCCGGCGTGAAGTACCGTAAATACGACCTCCACCGCCGGCAGACCTGCTTTCGTATTGATTCCGACGGGGATTCCTCTCCCGTCGTCTATAACCGTGACCGAGTTATCTTCATTGACAGAAACGTAAATATTCTTACAAAAACCAGCCAGAGCCTCATCGATTGCATTATCGACAATCTCATATACAAGGTGATGCAATCCTCTGGCCGATGTGCTGCCTATATACATGCCAGGTCTCTTTCTTACTGCTTCCAGTCCTTCCAGAATCTGAATCTGGTCCGCACCGTATTCTGCACTCATCCGAATTCCTCCTGTTCTTCTATAGTTACTTTCCTTTTTTATCCCTTTCCTCTCAATCAAAGCATTTCCATGGCTGCCGTCCCCGCTTTTACCCGGAACAGCCTGTCTATTTTAAAATGATTTTCGACAAAATGATCTGTCCCCGTACAGGTGATCAGTGTCTGAATATCATGAATATTTTCAAGAAGATACCGCTGCCTGTTCGCATCCAGTTCAGAGAGCACGTCATCGAGCAGAAGAACAGGCGTATCTTTTATATGCTGCTTTACAATCTCAATCTCCGCAAGCTTCAGGGACAGAGCCGCCGTCCGCTGCTGTCCCTGAGATCCGTATCTACGGATATCAACGTCATGAACCGCAAAACAGAGATCATCCCTGTGGGGTCCGCAGTTTGTCATGCAGGTCCGCCGGTCTTTCTCTCTGTTTC
Organism: uncultured Lachnospiraceae bacterium; assembly: GCA_947588845.1. Taxonomy (GTDB): domain Bacteria; phylum Bacillota; class Clostridia; order Lachnospirales; family Lachnospiraceae; genus Choladousia. The sequence continues at coordinate 23,784 of CANQAR010000038.1, read as the reverse complement.
TTTTCAAGTCTGCCTCAAATGTTTCCGTTTCCGTATTTTTCTCGTAAGATACGGTCAGTTCTTCCCTGCCGCCTGAGAGTTTCCGGTGAATCCCGCCCAGAATACCATTCAGTTCCCTGACGAACTGTCCGCGTCTCGCGATCAGTTCCTTTCCGTACCGGACAATCTGCTGATCCCACACATCAAGCGTTTCCTCGTACTCCGGATGAAAAACGATATCTTTGAGCAACCGGTTGCGCTGAGCCAGCGCTTTGGAATAACTGGTCAGATGAAACAGATAGACTCTGTCAAGCTGACACAACTCCATGTCCAGAAAACGGCGGCGTTCGGAAGGTCCGTTTTTGATAAGATTGAGATCTTCCGGGGAGAAAAAAATAAAGTTGCCGATCCCGATCAGCTCCCCCGCCTTTTTGACAGGAATTCCTCCCACGGCGATTCCCTTCGCCCTGTTCTTTTTCAAGTGCATGTCGATTCTGAATTCTGTTTCTTTTTTCTCAAGCCACATACAGATGTGGGCTTCTTCCTGCCCGAAACGGATCATTTCTCTGTCCTTGCTCCCTTTATGAGAACGGCTCGTCCCGCACAGGTAGACGGATTCCAGAATATTGGTTTTTCCCTGTGCGTTGTCGCCAAAAAAGAGATTGGTCCCCGGATGCAGTTCCAGTTCAAGCGTTTCATAATTGCGAAACTGATTCAGTTTTACAGTTTTTATGATCATTTCACTTATCCGCCGTTCTTTTATGTTCTTTTTATTCCATCAAAGAAGGAACGAAAGACATGTTCAGCGTAAAACGTCTGACCTCCTGGTCTGATGTCCGTCTATTCTTCTATAAGAATTTTTGTATTTTTAAACACTATCTCGTCCCCGCCGTAAAGTTTTTTTCCTCTCTGCAGACAAACCTCGCCGTTGACTTTGACTTCTCCGTCAAGAATCACTGCTTTCGCCTCAGTTCCCATTTCGACAAGTCCTGCTGCCTTCAGAGCCTGTCCCAGTTTGATAAAATCTTCTCTCAATTTAATTGTGATTGATTCCATGGTCGTCTCCATTCTTCCTGTTCGTCTCTTTTATCCGATAAAATTCACAGGTAAAATCAGATAAATATAAGTTTCTTCCTGGTTGCGGATGAAGCATGGCGCTTTCGGATTCATAAAGTAAATATCTACCTGTTCGTCATCGATCACGCGGAGCGCGTCAATCAGAAATTTGGGATTAAAGCCGATTTTGATGTTTTTTCCCTCAAGGGCTACGTCGATCATTTCATCCATTGACCCAATCTGGGAGGAAATTTTAAGTTCCATGACATCATCTGAAATATTCATGATAATCGGTTTTTTGTCACCTTCCTTGACAAAGAGTGTAGCCCTGTCAATGCAGTCCAGAAGATACCTCTTATTAACTGTGATCTTTGTATCATAATCGCTGGAGAGCATCTGATCCACACGGAAATAATTTCCTTCAATCAGTCTTGATACGACAAGTGTCTGGTCAAATTCAAATAATATATGATTATTTGTAAAATAAATGTCAACCAGATCATCGAGTTCCCCTGAAAGGATCTTTGATATTTCCGACAGAGTTTTTCCCGGAACAATCACTTTTTTGTCGTTGTACTCATTTTTCAGTTCGATTTTCCGGATGGATATTCTGTGTCCGTCAAGGGAAGTCACTTTCAGTGTGCTGCCTGAAATCTCAAACAGTTCTCCAGTCATGATTTTGTTGGTATCATTTGCTGCGATGGAAAAAATTGTCTGACGAATTACTTCTTTTAAAGTAAACTGTGAAACAGTGATGCGGTTTTCCCGCTCAATAAAGGGAAGGTAAGAGAAGTCCTCTCCGTCTTTTCCCATAATGTTAAATTTTGCTTTCTCACATGTAATAAGTGTATTAAATTTGGTATCTGATGATATGGTAACTTCATTTTCAGGCAGTTTTCGAATGATTTCGGAAAATAATCTCGCATCAAGAGCGATTGTTCCTTTTTCAATAACTGTACCTGTGACGGTGGTTTCAATCCCCAGTTCCATGTCGTTGGCTGTTAACTTTATGCCGTCTGTTGATACATCGATCAGAATACACTCAAGTATGGGCATGGTTGTTTTGGAGGGGACTGCTTTCATTACAATGTTGATACTTTTCTGAAGGTCTGCTTTCTGGCATATGATTTTCATGACCTTGTTGACTCCTTTTCTAAATATATTAAAAAAATACGCCGTAGCCGTCATAAGGGGTGTGGATTTGTGGAAAAGTCCTTTTCCCCTTGGAAATAAAGGAAAAATGAGGCAGGACAACCTTGTGAAATACCGCTGAAAAAGCCGGGAATAAAGGGGTGGTTGTCCACAGGGGCTGAGAATGCCTCCCAGCCTGAGATTTTGCGGCCAGAAGTTGTTCACATTTTTCCACAGGTTATAAACGCCCTTTCAGAAGGGATATCCGGTGGATAAGTGGATAACTTTGTGGATAACTTTTCCTTCATCGGGGGTTTATTTTCTTCTTCAGGATCTCAATTGTGTTTTTTACGGAGTCATTTTTTTCAAGCTGGGCTGCGATTTTTTTGGTTCCATGGATTACTGTCGAGTGATCACGGTTTCCCATTTCTACTCCGATATTTTTGACGCCGATGTTTGTCAGGGTGGAGCACAGATACATGGCGATCTGTCGTGGAAAAACAATCTCGGAGCTGCGTTTGCTGCTCTTGATATCATCTGTTGTAATGTGAAAATGTTCTGCAACGACGTCCATGATAAGTTTCGGTGTGACTTCCCGTTTGCTGTCCGGAGAGATGATATCCTTGAGGGCTTCTTCTGCCAGCGCAATCGTAATTTCCCGGTTTTCGAGGTTGCTCAGCGCAACCAGTTTGTTCAGCGCGCCTTCGAGTTCACGGATGTTTGATTTTATGTTCATTGCGATATATTCGATGACCGCGTTGTCGATATTGTATCCGTCGTTCTCTTCTTTTTTATGGAGGATGGCCATCCTGGTCTCAAAGTCCGGGGTGGAAATATCCGCGATCAGTCCCCATTCAAAGCGGGAACGCAGTCTGGCTTCCAGCGTTTCTATATCTTTTGGCGGTTTATCGGAGGAAATAATGATCTGCTTTTTGTTTCCGTGCAGATCATTGAATGTGTGGAAAAATTCTTCCTGGGTGGATTCTTTTCCTATAATAAATTGAATGTCGTCGATTAAAAGGACATCGACGTTTCTGTATTTTTCACGGAATTTGGTCATGGCAGTCGTGTTGCCGTTGCGGATGGAATCGATCAGTTCATTTGTAAAAGTTTCACTTGTTACGTAGAGTACTTTTTTGTCTGGATTCTCATTCAATATGAAATGAGCAATAGAGTGCATCAGGTGAGTCTTTCCGAGTCCCGCACCTCCATGAATAAAAAGAGGGTTGTACATTTTGCCTGGAGATTCGGCCACGGCAAGAGCGGCAGCATGTGCAAATTTGTTATTGCTGCCGACAACAAAGGTATCAAAAGTATACCTCGGATTCAGATTCGTTCGTTCCGGATCCGGAGTATCGTCAGGATTTTTTCTGGTTTTGACGGGCTTTCGTTTCGCATCTCTCTCTGCCGCCTGTTCGGGGAGAATAAATTCGATATCATATTCCTTTCCGGTGAACTCCGCGATCGCTACTTTAATAGGAAACATATATTTTTTTGTAATATAGTCAATCCCCATCTGCGCGGAAGGAACCAGAATCGTAACTGTATCATTTGAGACATTGTAAATCTGCAGAGGCTGCAGCCACGTTTTAAAGGAGATATCGGAAAGCTCGTGTTCTACTTTTACAATGTAAAGTATTTCTTCCCATTTTTCTATCAGTAAGTCCATAGTCTGCTCTCCAAAAAACCATTTTTTCCTGCACTAATATTAAACCAAAAAAGGAAATTAGGCAAGCATAAGTTATTCACATGCGCGGGATAAGATAAAGGGGGATATGTGGATAATGTGGATAACTTTGTGGATAACTCAGAAACGGGTGTGGACAATAAAGGACGGCATTTTGGCGTGTGAATAAGTTTATCCCTGTTATTCACATGGTGGAAAACTGGAAAATATAAGGATTTTTTGTCAGATCGAGGGAATTATAAACAGGATTTCAGAAAGTTATCCACAAATTGTCAACAACTTGTGGATAAAATTACGTAAACCAGCGGATGTGGATAAAAATGTGGACGTCCGGTTCATGGATACGTCTGTCCTGTGTGGATAAGAGGTCTGAAAAAGAGGAAAAACAACTTGACTTCCTACTTCATTGTGAATATAATGGAAATGATGTTTTCACGGTATTACCGGCCAGAATGAAGAAGAGAAGGAGGTGCACAGACTATGAAAATGACATTCCAGCCTAAGAAAAGATCAAGATCTAAAGTTCATGGGTTCCGGGCAAGAATGAAGACGGCGGGCGGAAGAAAAGTTCTCGCTGCGAGGAGAGCAAAAGGAAGAAAGGTTTTAACCGTATAGGCCGCAGGTATGTGGCCTTTTTTATCATATGATATTTTCAGAATCATTGAAAAAATACGGGGATTTTCAGCGTGTCTATAAAAGTGGAACATCATACGCAAATAAATATCTGGTCATGTATGTGCGGAAGACAGACACGGGAAAGAACCGGATCGGGATATCGGTAAGCAAAAAAGTGGGAAACAGTGTGGTAAGGCATCGTATTACGAGGTTGATTCGCGAGAGCTACCGGTTGAATGAGTGGAGATTCGATAGGGGAATTGATGCAGTGGTAATTGCACGTCCCGGCGCTAAAGAAAAAAGTTTCTTTGAGATCGAGAGCGCGCTGCTTCATCTTGGAAGAATCCACAGAATTGTGGATGATTCCAGGCAAAAAGAAGTGGAGAAAGAGAATGAAAGAAATTCTGATTTATCTGATTAGGCTTTATCAGAAATATCTGTCACCGTTGAAGACGACAAAGTGTCCTTATTTTCCAACCTGCTCCTGCTATGGACTGGAGGCTGTCGAAAAATACGGGGCGCTGAAGGGCGGAATGCTTGCGGCGTGGAGAGTGCTGAGATGCAATCCGTTTTCAAAGGGTGGCTATGACCCAGTTCCATAGGAGGAATCGAACAAATGTTATTGACTAAAAGTACGGCCTTTATCATTGGCCCGATCTCCAGCATTCTCGGGTTCATCATGAACGCGATTTTCTGGCTTCAGTCACAGATCGGCCTGGAAAATATTGGTCTTTGCATCATTTTATTTACGATCGTGATCTATGTGCTTATGACGCCTCTGACGATCAAGCAGCAGCGGTTTTCCAGACTGTCAAGCAGGATGAATCCTGAGCTTCAGGCAATTCAGAAGAAATATAAGGGCAAGAATCAGGATCAGGCGGCCATGATGAAGATGAATGAGGAGACGCAGGCTGTCTACGCGAAGTACGGGGTAAACCCGATGGGAAGCTGCGTGCAGCTTATCATACAGATGCCGATCCTGTTTGCGCTGTATCGTGTTATATGGAATATTCCGGCTTATGTGGACAGCGTGAGAAACGCTTTTATGCCGCTGGCGGAGAAAATCGTGGCAGCGCCGGGAGCAGAGGAGTTTATGAAGACGCTGGCAGGTACGGTTCGTGTCAGCTTTCCTGAGATGACGAATCTGACGGTGATCGATGTTTTGTACAAGCTGGCTCCTTCCAACTGGACGGAACTTTCGGGACAGTTCCCTGATCTGGCGTCTCTGATTGAGACGACACAGAGGGAAGCGGACCGGATGAATTACTTCCTTGGTCTGAATATTGCGGATGCGCCTTCTTCCATTATCGCGAGCGCGTTTGCGGCAGGTTCCTATCTGCTTCTTGTGGGAGCGCTGATGATCCCGGTTCTCTCAGCAGTGACACAGTGGCTGAACGCGAAGCTGATGCAGTCATCCCAGGCAAACAACAGCAATGCGTCCAGCGGAAATGAGACGATGGACAGCACGATGAAGACCATGAATACTGTCATGCCTCTTATGTCGGCTGTATTCTGCTTTACGCTTCCTGTAGGTCTTGGTATTTACTGGATCGCCGGCGCGGTGATACGAAGCGTCCAGCAGCTCGTGATCAATAAACAGATCGACAAGCTGGATATCGACGAACTCGTTAAAAAGAACATGGAAAAAGTCAACAAAAAGCGTGAGAAACAGGGGCTTCCGCCTCAGAAGATCACGCAGGCTGCAAAGATGAGCACGAGGACAATTGAGAAGCCGGAGATTTCTGAGGAGGAGAGGCAGCAGAAAATTAAAAAAGCTACAGAATATTATCAGAAGAATACGACGGCAAAACCCGGAAGCCTTGCGGCAAAAGCACAGATGGTTAAGCAGTACAATGAAAGAAACATGAAGAAGTAAGGGGGTTTTGGGTCATGAGTTGGATTAAAGTTTCAGCCAAAACAGTCGCGGATGCGCTTATGGAGGCATCGATTCAGCTTGGAACAAGCAGTGATAATATCGAATATCACATTCTGGAACAGGGGTCCGCAGGTTTCCTCGGATTGATTGGCGCTAAGAAGGCGGTTATTGAGGCCAAGAAAAAGAAGACGGATGAGGATCTGATGAAGGAAGTATTCGGAGACATGAAGGAAACTCTGAAAGCGGAATCTGTCGAGAAGAGCCTGCAGAAGGAAGAGACAAAGGATCCCCAGAAAAAATCTTCGGATGAGGAAGCTTTAAAAGAAGTCCGCAAAGAAGCGAAAAAGGAAGCCAGAAAAGAAAAGAAAGAAGCTGCGGCAGGGAAGGAAACCGGCAGAGGGAACAGGAAAGAATCTGTAAAAGAAGATGCTGTTTCCGGAGAAACGGCAGAAGGACAGGCAGAGCAGGAGAGAGCTCCCAGACAGGAGAACCAGGAACGTCCGCGGCAGACGAACAGAGAGAAGATGCCTGCAAAAGAGGGCGGAAGAAATTCCAGAGGCGGACGCAGGAATCAGAGGCGTCCGAAGGACGGCGAAAATTCTTTCCAGAAGAAGAAAGAACCTGCGCCGGAAGAGAAAACGCCTGTCGTGACTTCAGAGAATATTCCGGAAAAAACAGAAGAAAAAGTTCCCAGAATACCGAAAGAACCTGCTGATCCGGAAGTGGTAAAGAAGAAGGCTGAAACTTTCCTGAAAGATATTTTCCGTACAATGGAGATGGAAGTCCAGATTGAGATGTCGTTTGAAGAAGATTCTCTGTCTGTCAATATCACAGGCGAGGAGATGGGACTTCTGATTGGCAAGAGAGGGCAGACGCTTGATTCCCTTCAGTATCTGACAAGCCTCGTGGTGAACAAGGGAAATGCAGCCTATGTGAGAGTCAAGCTTGATACGGAGGATTACAGGAACCGCAGAAAAGCGACGCTTGAAAACCTTGCCAGAAATATTGCCTTGAAGGTCAGAAAGACAAGAAGACCTGTATTTCTTGAGCCCATGAATCCTTATGAGAGAAGAATCATTCATTCTGCGCTTCAGAATGATCCGTATGTGACGACGCACAGCGAGGGAGATGAACCTTGCAGAAAGGTTGTCGTGACGCTGCGCAAAGGCAATGAAAGATACGAAAAGAGCCGGGCAGGCGGAAATTACCAGAAAACAAACGTGGATTGAGACAAACAAATAACAGGATGTAATATAAGAAGCTGAAGAATAGTCGTTTATTAAAAAGGATTATTGATTCAGCTTCTTGTTGTATGAGGTGAATTCTATGGGAGGAGATACAATCGCTGCCATCTCAAGCGCAGCGGCGGACTCAGGTATTGGAATTGTGAGGATCAGCGGACCGGATTCCTTTGCGGTGATTGACCGGATTTACCGTTCAAAAAACGGAGACAGGAAGCTTTCGAGAGAAAAATCACATACAATTCATTACGGATATATTGAGGATGACGGGGATGTCATTGACGAAGTGCTCGTCATGATCATGCGTGGTCCGGGGACCTTTACGGCGGAAGATACAGTGGAGATTGACTGCCACGGAGGAGTCTGCGCGATGAGAAGAATCCTTGAGACTGTGATTAAAAAAGGGGCGAGACTGGCGCAGCCGGGAGAATTTACAAAGCGGGCGTTTTTAAACGGCCGAATCGACCTTTCTCAGGCGGAAGCAGTGATGGATGTGATTCAGGCAAAAAACGAATACGCTTTGAAAAATTCTGTCAGCCAGCTGAAAGGTTCCGTCAGAAAAGAAGTATCGGAGCTTCGGGAAAGAATTCTGTATCATATTGCGTATATTGAGGCTGCCCTTGACGATCCGGAGCATATCAGTCTTGATGGATATGGGGAGGAGATGGCGGGTGAAATCTCACAGATGCAGGAGAAAATTCTGCGTCTGATTTCCACAGCGGACGACGGACGTATTCTGAAAGAAGGAATCCGAACAGTGATTGTCGGCCGTCCGAATGCCGGGAAATCCTCGGTTTTGAATACGCTTCTTGGAGAGGAGCGGGCGATTGTTACCGAGATCGCCGGCACGACGCGCGATACGCTCGAGGAAACAATCAACCTCAATGGAATCACACTGATTATTACGGATACGGCCGGAATCAGAGAGACGGAAAATGTCGTGGAGAAGATTGGAATCGGGAAAGCGCGGAAGAAGCTGGAAGACGCGGATCTGGTGCTGTATGTCGTGGATTCCTCGGAGAAACTGGACGAGAATGACGCGGCGATTGTCCGTATGCTGCGGACAAAGAAAGCGATCGTACTGCTGAATAAATCGGATAGAAAGACAGTGACGACCAGAGAAATGATTGAAGAGCTGATCCGAAACGGGAACGGTGCAGCAGAGGAAAAGAATGACAGCCAATGTTCCGGAGCTTTGCCGAAAGAAGAAAAGGAAAGCATTGGAAAATCTCCTGAAAAACCGGAGATGAAAAGCAGCAGGAGAGAAGAGACTGCGTATCCTGTGCTGAGTATCTCCGCCCTGAAGGGGACAGGGATTGATCTGCTTGAAGATAAATTAAAGGAAATGTTTTATCAGGGAAAGCTCTCCATGGACAATGAAGTATGTATTACGAATATGCGGCATAAAGAATTGCTCGCGGAGGCGAAAGAGAGCCTTGAGAAAGTTCAGGAAGGGATTGCGCTTGGAATGCCGGAGGATTTTCTGACGATCGATCTGACGGAGGCATGCAGAGCGCTGGGCGACATTACCGGAGAGACGTCGTCGGAAGAAGTGGTTAACGAGATATTTGGAAAATTCTGTCTTGGAAAATGAAAACTGGTCCAGGGGATGCGCGCACGAATTTGAAGCGGAAAAATGCCGCCTGAGCGGCGCAAATTCGGAGCAGGGAACGAGCAAAACGAATTATAAAAAACAGACGGGAAAAATGAGAAAAGGTGCTGGATTATGAAAAGAGTGGAAGAGTGGACGGATGTCGTTGTAGTGGGAGCCGGACATGCAGGCTGCGAGGCCGCGCTGGCTTCTGCGCGGCTTGGAATGGAAACGGTTCTGTTTACAGTCAGTGTTGACAGTATTGCCATGATGCCGTGCAATCCGAATATCGGCGGCAGTTCAAAAGGGCATCTGGTGAGAGAAGTTGATGCACTTGGCGGGGAAATGGGAAAAAACATTGACCGGACTTTTATTCAGTCCAAGATACTGAACCGGTCAAAAGGACCTGCTGTACATTCCCTGCGCGCGCAGGCGGATAAAGCGGAGTATTCAAGAAGTATGAGGAAGGTGCTCCAGAAGACAGAACATTTGAAGATCAGACAGATGGAAGTGACGGAGCTGATCGTGGAAGATGGAACCCTGACGGGGGTCAGGACTTATTCAGGCGCTGTCTATCACTGCAGGGCCTGTATTTTGTGTACGGGGACATATCTGAAAGCCAGATGTATCTATGGGGATGTCAGCACGTATACAGGGCCAAACGGTCTGCAGGCCGCAAATTATCTCACAGATTCTCTCAAGGCAAACGGTGTGAAAATGTACCGTTTTAAGACGGGAACTCCCGCAAGGATCGACAGCAGGTCGATCGATTACTCAAAGATGCAGGAGCAGAAGGGGGATGAACGGGTGGTTCCGTTCTCTTTTGAGACAGATCCCGACACTGTGCAGATCCCGCAGGTTTCCTGCTGGCTTACCTACACGAATGAAGAGACACATCGGATTATCCGGGAAAATCTGGACCGGTCTCCCCTGTATTCCGGAATGATCGAGGGGACCGGACCGAGGTACTGTCCGTCCATCGAGGACAAAGTGGTTAAATTTGCAGATAAAGACCGCCATCAGGTCTTTATTGAACCGGAAGGAGTCCACACAAGCGAGATGTATGTGGGAGGAATGTCAAGTTCGCTTCCGGAAGATGTGCAGCTTGCGATGTACCGGAGCGTGCCAGGGCTCGAACACGCGGATATTGTGAGAAACGCGTATGCGATCGAATATGACTGCATCGACGCGCGGCAGCTTGAACTGTCCCTGGAATTCCGGGATATCCATGGTCTGTTCAGCGCAGGGCAGTTCAATGGCAGTTCCGGGTATGAAGAAGCGGCAGCGCAGGGAATTATTGCGGGAATCAACGCCGCGCGGAAAATTCAGGGAAAAGAACCGCTGATCCTGGACCGCTCGGAGGCCTACATCGGAGTACTGATTGACGATCTCGTGACAAAGGAAAATCATGAGCCTTACCGGATGATGACCTCCCGCGCGGAGTACCGGCTGCTTTTGCGGCAGGACAACGCGGATCTGCGTCTGACGTCGAAAGGATACGAGGTGGGACTGATCTCTGAAGAAAGATATCAGCGTCTTCTGGAAAAACAGCGTGAAATTCAAGAAGAGACAGAGCGGGTAAAAAACACCTGGATCGGAACCGGACAGAAAGTGCAGGAATTTCTGAGAGCACATGAGAGTACGGAACTGCGTTCTTCCGTGAGATTGTCTGAACTGATCTGCAGACCGGAGCTTTCCTATCAGAAATTGTGTGAGATTGACGCAGATAGAAAAGAACTTCCGGATAATATTCAGGAACAGGTAAATATCAATATAAAATATGAAGGATATCTTTTGCGCCAGATAAGACAGGTAGAGCAGTTCAAGAAAATGGAAGAACGGAAAATTCCGCAGAATCTGGATTACGACAAAGTGCCAAGTCTCAGGACGGAAGCGAGACAGAAGCTGAAAGAGAGCCGCCCGGCTTCGATTGGACAGGCATCGCGGATTGCGGGAGTATCGCCGGCGGATGTGTCAATACTTATGGTGTATCTGCACTCAAATAGAAAAGTCTGAAAGATGGAAAAATAGCAGATTGTTCTGTTAAAAAATGTTTCACGTGAAACATTTCATGAATATTTCATGAAAATAAAATAAGCTTTAAATGAAGTTTTAAATGCCAATCCCAAAATATACATGATATTTTATAATTATGATTCAATAATAGCAGATAAAAATTGCGGCGACAGACTGATGGAGAGAATTTATGGAAAAGAGCAGCAGGTATGAAGAGATAACAGGTGGTTTTATTGAAAACTGCAGACAGCTGGGAATCAGGCTGAATGACAGACAGGTACAGGATTTTCTTGTTTTTTATGAAGAACTGGTCGAACAGAACAAAGTGATGAACCTCACCGCAATCACGGAATTTGAGGAAGTACTGGAAAAACATTTTGTGGACAGCCTTTCCATTGTAAAAGGGATCGATATGCAGACAGTGAGAAGCATGATCGACGTCGGCACGGGAGCCGGATTTCCGGGCCTGCCTTTAAAGATCGCGTTTCCTCATCTGAAAGTGGTGCTGCTTGATTCCCTGAACAAACGGGTGAATTTTCTGAATCAGGTGATCGATAAACTGCAGTATACAGGAATCACGGCAGTACACGGAAGAGCAGAGGATCTTGCCAGAAATAAGGAACACAGAGAAGCGTATGATCTCTGCGTGTCGAGAGCTGTGGCCAACTTATCCTCCCTGTCCGAGTACTGCCTGCCCTTTGTCAGGGCAGGAGGAAGATTTGTCTCCTATAAATCCGTGGAGATCGAGGAAGAGCTGGACAACGCCAGGAGCGCGGTACATATACTGGGTGGAAAAATGGTGGAGAAGAAAGATTTTCTGCTTCCGGGGAGCGACCTGCCGAGATCTCTGGTCATCATACAGAAAGTCAGAAACACCCCCTCCAGATATCCGAGGAAGGCGGGGATGCCGACGAAGGAGCCCTTGCATGGATAATGGTTTCGATGTATGGAGGTTGTCATGGAAAAGTTTTATTTAAAAGATATACAATTACTAAACTTTAGAAAATTTGAAGATTCCGTATATGAGTTTAATCCTCAAATGAATGTATTCATTGGAAAAAATGCGTCAGGAAAGACTGCGATTCTGGAAGCAGTTACCGTTATTCTTGGTGCGTATCTGACAGCTTTTAAAGAATATGTGCCGGGCAGATTTGGACGCAATATATCGGATAACGATGTTTTGAGAAAATCGTTGAGGCCAGTAAAAAATGTTGCAATGACAGCAACAGTAAAACAATTTCCATGTACTGTCAGCAGTCATCTTGTATGGGATGATCATGTTATCAAATGTGCCAGATGCCTGGAAAAAGAGGGTGGAAGAACAAAATTTTCAGGTAAAAATTCCATGAGGGGATTTGTTGAAGAATGGGAAAGGGCAATAAAAGCTGCTGATGGTTCAGATGAAGAACAAATTTATCCATTAGTTTTGTATTTGAGTTCCGGGCGATTGTGGAATGAGAATAGAATGGGAGAGATCGAAAAAATTCCTGGAAGAACAGACGCCTATCAGAGATGCCTGGATCAGAAAAGAAGCAGTCAGGCATCTTTTGAATACATTAAATTACTAGGAAGTCTGGCCACGGAAGAAAATGGCGGTCTGCCATTGCCTGCGTACGAAGTAATTATGGAGGCGGTGAAGTACAGCCTGCAGGAAGAATTAGTTCCCGGGCAGCAGGTTTTATATTCTTCAAGGTATGGGGAGATTGCCGTAAGAAATCCCGATGGAACGGTAATAGATTTTTCTGCATTGAGTGACGGATACAGGAACGTCATTAAGATCGTGACGGATATAGCGACAAAGATGTGTATTTTAAATCCATATCTTGGGAAAGATGCGTTGAAAATGACTCCCGGGGTTGTTGTTATAGATGAATTGGATTTAAGTTTACATCCCACGTGGCAGAGAAGGATTGTTCGTATCTTAAAAGAATTATTTCCCAGGATTCAATTTATATGTGCGACACATTCGCCGTTTATTATTCAATCTCTGGAACCTGGGGAACTGACCGCTTTAGATACGGTTTTGGATGAGGAATACTCCGGACAAAGTATAGAAGAATAACTGTTAAACCCCGCTGTCTGCAGCGGGGTTTTTTCTGACTAAAATGTGTGCTGGGAGCACACCAATTTTTTCCAAATATGGTTTATAATAAACAAAAAATATGGTTTCGGAAATGATGCCGGTTTTCTTCTCTCCGTATGGGAGGGAAGGAAAAGAGTAACGAAAAAGAGCAGAAAATCAGAATTTTCGGATTTTCAGGATCACTCAGATACAGTAAGAAAAGACTCTGATAATAACTCAGAGTGAAAAAATCTTATTTTTGACGAATCTTTTCATATAAATTCAGATAGTCCATTAAAACGTTCATTTCCTGCACATCTTGAGAATGGAGAATTTCAGTAATTCGGGAGGGCAGAAAAGAATCGACAGATTTGTAATCTTCACCCTTGATCAGGTAATCCAGACTGCAGTGGAGTTTTTCGCTCAGCTGAATCTGGATATCGATAGAGATTCCTGTGACTCCCCGTTCGATCTCTGAGACATGCTTGGCTGTGGATCCGATCTGGTCCGCGAGCTGTGCCTGGGTTAAATGCCGCAATTTTCTTAACCTGGCGACACGCTTGCCAATGCTTTCGTTTGTGCTTTGATCTCCCAATATGAACACCTCTCTTAACTTTTAGTATATAAGAAAGAGTAAATTTGGTACTCAACCTAAAATAGTATTATTTTTAATAAAAATCATATATAGGGTTTACAATTATAAAGAAAATATGTATAATTATGATGCAAACAGACAGAAATTGGCTTCAGTTATCCGGAGGTGACACAATTTGATATCAGCTACGCTGGAAACGTCTCAAATTCTCAAAGAACACCCTGTTTTAAATGAAAAAGAAAGATATAAACTTAGGTACATCAATATGCTGGAATATTTTGTCCGAAAATATTCTGTAGACGATCCATGGGCTAAACAGACCTTACAGATTTATGTAAAAAAATTTCTTGGGAATGAAAATAATTATCAATATACCGGTTTTGATTTGCAGCGTGACTCGAAATCTGTATTAGCTGCAAAGTTTCGTCCCTTTAAGTTTTTTTCATACCGTTATTGCCTGATTATAGATTGTATTTTTATCTGTGCATATGGAAATAAAGAAAAAAGTGAACAAATTTTTTCGGAATTATCATCCATATACCATAAACGTTATCAGGAAAAGGCTCGCCAGGCCTTTGATTCCCTATATAATACAGGAGTATCTGTTAATGGAATTGAACAAATACAGTATTTGAAAACATGCTGGGATAAAAATCGTATTTTTGTTGAAAAGGAACCAATAAAAGTAATTGTCACTGCAAATATGAGTGCAGGAAAGTCAACTTTGCTGAATGCTCTGGTAGGGAAAAAAGTAAACAAAACTCAAAATGATGCCTGTACTGCAAAAATACATTATATTGTCAATAAGCCCTACGAAGATGATTTCTGTTATGAATTGGACTATCTGTTGGAGTTGGATGCTGATTACAATACACTGATGGAAGATAATTCCGACAATAATAGTTCTGAAATTATGGTTGGGACATTCTTCAAAACTGTAAATAATAATGCAAAAAGAATCTGGCTGATTGACACGCCTGGCGTAAACTCTTTTCAGAATACCGCGCACAGAATGCTTACTGAAGAGAAAATCTGCAATACAAATGCAGACCTTCTTATTTACTTACTTAATGGTGAAAATATTGGTACAGAGGATGACAGGAAACATTTGTTGTTTATATTGGAAAAATACCGTGGAAAAATCCTTTTTGTGGTAAATAAGCTGGATCGTTTCAGAAAGAAAGAAGATTCTGTAAAAGAAACTCTTAATTCTGTTATTTCAGAATTGACTGATATGGGGTTTGACTCGCCTGATGTTGTTCCCATATCATCGTATGCGGCATACCTGGCAAAGATGAAAATATTTTCTGAACCGCTCGATGAAGATGAACAGGATGAGTATGAACGAATGTCAAGAAAACTGAAAAAACCGGAATATCAGCTTGACATGTACTATCCGGATACTGTGAAAAACAGTGTTTGTATCGATCGTGACGATGAAAGTTATCAGCTCTTGCTGCATTCTGGTCTGCTGCATCTGGAAAGTATAATTTATAACATAAGGAGATAAAAAATGAGGGAAGTATTTATAAAGTATAATCCATACCGTCTGGCTACATATATTACGATTGACGGTGTCGTACCCAAACAGAACAGCCGATTAAATTTCGGTGATCACCGTCTTCAGGAATGGATTGAAGAACTGCCTGAGATTCTTTTTGAGGAGTGCAGCAGCCGTAATTTTAAGATTATATTTCAGGGTACAATTCTTGATTATGAAGATGTTGAGGCAATGGCCCACGAAGCAAAGAAAAGAAATTTGTACATTGAGCTTGAACATATACCGGCAAAGGAAGCTTCTGATAAAGAAGCAGCTATTGACGAAATCTTTGATGAAATTCAGAGAGGGCCGTTTGATGAACTTAAACAACCTGATTTAATTAAGGCGTTCAATATGGCGAGAAGCCGTGATTTTGAAGTAAATGTTATTGCAACCATGAGTGCAGGTAAATCGACTCTGATCAATGCGCTGCTCAGACGGAAACTTATGCCGTCGAAACAGGAGGCTTGCACCGCAACGATTACAGAAATTAAAGATAATGATACGCGAGATCATTTTATGGCAACAGTTTATAATGCCGATGGAAAGTGGATCCGAACCTGTATGGATCTTTCTTTGGAAGAAATGAACTCTTTGAACAGCGATCCAGAGGTTTCGAAGATAAGGGTTGAGGGAAACATTCCATTTGTTACTTCTGAGGACGTTTCACTGGTTCTTGTAGATACTCCTGGACCGAACAATTCAAGAGATCCGGAGCACAAAGCAGCTACATATCGCATGCTGTCCGAATCTTCAAAAGCAGTTGTGCTCTATATCATGAACGCGACACAGCTTGCTGTTAATGATGATAATGATTTGCTGAGACATGTTGCCGACAGCATGAAAGTAGGCGGTAAACAATCTCGCGACCGTTTTATTTTTGTTGTAAATAAGTTGGATGATTTTAAAATGGGTGAGGACAGTGTTGAAGCTGCAATAAAGAAAGTCAGAGATTATCTGCGGGATAATGGAATTGAGAATCCAAATATCTATCCTGCTTCTGCTCTTACGGCACTCAATATCAGGACGATTCTGACCGAAAGTGATGATGACGATGATGATGAAGTATATGAAACGAAGGGCAAGGTAAGAAAGTTTAACCGCCATCCTGAAATGTATTTTGAAACTCTTGCGCCTCTTACCCCTTCTGTTCGTGGTGAAATTGAAAATCGTCTGGAAGATGCAAGAAATAATGGAGATACTTATGAGGAAGCATTGATTCACTGCGGTATTGTACCCATTGAGATGGCAATCAAAATGTATGTTCAGAAATACGCAAAAACCGCGAAAATCAAAAATATTGTTGACACGTTTTCCAAACATCTCGAAAGCGCAAAATCATTTGAGAAGACAAGACAGGAGATCACAGAGAATCAGGATAGGCAGAGGGAAGTACTTGCTAATATTGAGATCATAAGAAAGAAACTTGCCAGTGGGGAAGAGGCAAAACGATTTAAGGGAAGAATTGAACGAATCAATTATGATGAACGAATTAAGATATTAGCAGAATCTGTTCTTATGGAAGCGCAGAAAAAAATAACTGCCCAGCTTTCCAGCAGCGATGCAAAGATCAGTAAGCGGGACGCGGAAGAGTTATGCAGGCAGTTCGCCCGGTTTACTGATAATCTGCAGGCAGAAGTACAGGTTAAACTTGAGGAGCTGATTACAAAGAATGTTCGTAAAAGCGCGGAAGATCTGTTTGAGGAATACAGAAAGAAAATCTCTGAACTTTCTCAGGAGATAAAGGCTGGCAGTATCCCTATTGATCCTTTTGAATTGATGAATGGAGATATTTCTGTGAATGTATCTTCTCTTATCGGCAGCCTGACTGAAACGGAAAAGGTCAAAGTGGACGAAGAGTGGGTCAAAAATAAAAACAGAAAATGGTACAAGCCATGGACACTGCTGCAGGAAAAAGGATACTGGAAAGATATTTATGAAGATAGAGAATACATAAATGGAACAAAACTTGCCCAGCGCTTTTTTGCTCCTGTTCAGGAAAGACTATATGAAAACAGTAATAATGCCATTGAATATGCCAGATCCCAGACCAGAAAAATAAAGCAGGAGTTTTCTAAAAAGTTTGATGAGTTGGATAATGTATTGAAACAGAAGCTTCGGGAACTTGAGGATTGTGCTAATGACAATAGGAATATTGAAAAAAGGATCCGCAAATCACAGGCCAAATTGAAATGGCTTGAGGATATTCAGATTAAAATAAAAAATATCCTGGATATTTAATGAGAGGTTCTTATGGTAACAACAGAATTTAGAGAAGCAGTAATGGAAGGAAAATTGCTTCGTGCGAGGATTATGCTTAAAGATTCTTTAATAATAGATCCGACATGTACTCAGTTTAACGAAATGCTGTCTTACGCAAACAAGCATCTTCCTGATTTATTAGTTCCATTTGACGGTGAAAATCTTGAAGATGATGATTCAAAGTGGAATAAGAATGTAATGAATGAGGAGTTGATACAGCTGGTCACTAATTTTTCGGAGGAACGAATCAACCATCTGCAAAAAGTTGTTGCAAAAGTACTGGAATCTGAATCGGTGAAAATCAGAAGCAAAAAAAGTGAACAAAATCGGCGGCAGTCTTTCTTAACGCAGACGACTCCCAAACCCAGTTATAAACCGCAGCCAGGCAAAAAGATAAATTCGCCGAAAGAAAAAGCCAGGCGTGAAGCGTTGAAAATGATTCATAAAGTGGCAAGAAGAATCGGAAAAATTATAACAGAAGTTGAATCCTGCGGAGCATGGAAATCTGCTAATATTGATGAAATAGAACAGGCAGCAAAAGAAATTCTTAGAGCAGTTAAGGAGTACAAAGATAACAGACAGGAGGTTTAATATGGCTATAACGAATGAATTTATAGAGGCGGTACAGTCTGGAAAAACGATACGTGTTCGTATCATGTTGAAAGACAGTCTCTTAATAGATCCTACTGCAGCGCAGTT
Source organism: uncultured Lachnospiraceae bacterium (assembly GCA_947588845.1). Lineage (GTDB taxonomy): Bacteria > Bacillota > Clostridia > Lachnospirales > Lachnospiraceae > Choladousia. The sequence goes on along the minus strand of CANQAR010000038.1, from coordinate 5,434 downwards.
TGATGAAATGGAGAAATATGCCGCTGAAAGGATGGGAGATATCTATACGGAACATGATGGTGAAAAACTGGATTTTGACGTAAATGCCTGGAATGAGGAGTATCTTAATCAGCAGATGGTCGCGGTTGTCAGCTGTTTTTCAAGAGAGCGGATTGATCTTTTGAAAAGTATGGTTCGTTATTTATACAAAGATAAAGTAAACAGAATTCGCAGTGAGATGAACAATAATCATGTTCAGAACCATATTGTGCGAAAAGCTGGCACAGGTATGGTGGCAGCTGGCGCTGCTTTGACTGTTGCCGGTATTTGTACTTCTAATATGGTTCTTACCGTTGGCGGTGTTTCTGTCGCGGCCGTCGGTGTAGTTTTGATTATCAGTGACAAGGGGGATGCTTAATGAGAGAATTAGCAGAAATAGAACAGGAAAATACAAGCGTTTCCAGTCTTTCTTATACCAGCATTGCGGATGGATACCAGGCAGCTCTGCAGGTTGTCGATGATGTGATTTTGAAGAATTATATTTCAGAATTGTCAAATATGGAGATAGTTCCGCTGGGAAAGAGCGTGCTGCAGTATAATCTTCGGGATAATGTTCGTTTTTTTAAAATTACTGAGATGGTATATGAGAAAGACGAACTGGCGACTTATAAATTTGCCAGTGTTTTCAACGCTCTGTCCATAACTGACAGCGCCGTGTTTGTTATTATAGACAGCGACGGCATAAAGACGGACTTTTATATGGGGGTTCGGTCACTGGATGAATACAGAACGATCAGTTCCCTGAAAAATACGGTAGAAAATGCTATGAAAGGTCAATTTCCCGGTATCAAGATATCCGATGATTATACAGTCGAGGATATGGAACAAATTCTTGACCGGATAAAGGCCAAAAGTATTTCCGCGGTTTCTTGTGTTGCGAATAACAAAGATCATGAACATTCCTCTAATCAGACTTTCGTGCAGGGTTTGGAAAAGCTTGTTTTATCCATGCAGGGCGAAAAGTATACCGGAATTATCATAGCCAATGGAACATCACAGGCACAGTTAAGGGAACTCCGCAAAGGTTATGAAGCGATATATACACAGTTATCTGCCTTTGCATCTACGCAGGTAAATTACACGAGTAATAATTCTTCTAATTATTCTGTAGCGGAAACCAGAGGAGACAGCCGGGCAAAGACACATACCGACAATCGTTCCGAAACTCAGAGTAAATCAAAAACGAAGGGTTCTTCAATCTCTCATTCTGAGTCAAAAGAAAGTGTTGCGGGAAAAACTATTAAGGGAGTGGCATCCGCTGCTGCTTTGCTTGGCGCGGCACTTACTCCAGTCACAGGTGATAAGAGTTTGATTGTTGGAGGTGTTATTTCCAGTGGTCTTGGAATGTTAGGCTCTGCAATAACAAACGGTAAGGCTGACTCAATTTCAAATAATAAGTCAATTTCCAGAAGCTTTTCAACTGCTGCAGGTTCAAGTGACGGAATAACAGATACGGTTAATCATGGAATTTCGAAGACGGAAGGGCATACCAAAGGTATTTCTGAAGGGATGGTTCTTACTCTCCATGATAAGTCCGTAGAAGATATTCTTGAACGGATTAATAAGCAGTTAAAGCGTATTGATGAATTTGAAAGCCTTGGGATGTACGAATGTGCCGCATATTTTCTTTCTGACGATCAGTATGCTGCCGAAGTCGCTGCATCTACATACAAAGCGCTTATGCGTGGAGAAAACTCCGGAGTGGAAATTGCCGCAATTAATTCTTGGGGTCAATATCAGAAGGGAAAGACAGAGATGATTTGTCAGTACGTTAAAAATTTTATTCACCCTGTTTTTAGATATAATGGACCGGCAGGAACTATTGAAGTTACCCCATGTTCTCTGGTCAGCGGCAACGAGCTTGCAATTCATATGGGTCTGCCGAGACGATCCGTGTGCGGTTTACCTGTAATTGAGCATGCGGATTTTGGCAAAGAAATTGTTACCTATGATGGAACAAAGCGTTCATCAGGGATTAATCTTGGAAAAATCTTTAATATGGGAAGTGCCGGGAACAGCAAAGTTTCCCTGAACATAAACAGTTTGTCCATGCACACATTTGTCACTGGTTCCACAGGTTCCGGAAAAAGCAACACGGTCTATGAAATGATACGTCAACTGGATAATTTTGGCATAAATTATCTGGTTATTGAACCGGCAAAGGGTGAATATAAAAATATATTTGGGTTATATCCGGATGTTCAGGTATATGGAACGAATCCGCAGTATACCAGTCTCCTTAGAATCAATCCGTTTAAATTTCCTAAAGGAGTTCATATTCTTGAACATATTGACCGATTGATTGAAATATTCAATGTATGCTGGCCCATGTATGCCGCGATGCCCGCTGTACTTAAGGACGCTGTTCTGCAAGCTTATGAGTCCTGCGGCTGGGATTTGGCAGAGTCCAGGAATCAGTATAGCGATGATTTATTTCCAACCTTTGCTGATTTGCTGAATGAACTGGCTGCTGTTATCCAAAGTTCTGCTTATTCGGAGGAGGTAAAGAGCAATTACACAGGATCTCTGGTTACGAGAATAAAATCTCTTACCAATGGATTGAATGGACAGATTTTTGCTGCAAATGAAATTGATAACAATAAATTATTTGATAAAAAAGTTATTGTCGATATAAGCCGTGTGGGTTCTGCTGAGACAAAATCTCTTATTATGGGAATACTTATTATGAGATTAAGCGAACACAGGATGTCTTTTTGCGAAGAAATGAATGCGCCGCTGCGTCATGTTACCGTATTGGAGGAGGCACATAACATTTTGAAAAGGACATCTACAGAACAGGATCCTGAAGGTTCTAATGTTGCCGGCAAATCTGTAGAAATGATTTCTAACGCTATTGCAGAAATGAGAACTTATGGAGAAGGATTTATTATTGCAGATCAGTCGCCCAGTGCTGTGGATATTTCTGCGATCAGGAATACAAATACAAAAATTATCATGCGACTGCCTGATGAACAGGACCGCCGTCTTGCCGGAAAGTCGGCCGGATTAAAGGAGAATCAGCTTGACGAGATTGCAAAACTTCCCAAAGGTGTTTCAGTTGTGTATCAAAATGACTGGTTGGAACCTGTTTTATGCAAAATAGAAAAATTTAAAGGAGAGGAACGTCCTTACAGGAAAGTCGAAGAAATATCTTTTTCTTCTCCCAGCGAACAGAAAAAAACACTTATCTTAAATTTGCTGAATAAAAATACGGGTGAAAAACTTGATATGACCATAGGCGAATTAACAGCAATGATGGTGAAAATGGATATTCCGACGAGCGTAAAAATAAAAGCGCTGAAAGCGCTGCGGATTAATGGCAGTTGTTCTTTGGAAGATATCAGCTCTGTTATATATGATTTAGTATGTGACTGCTTTATTGAAAAAGAAGCAGAAAGTGCGGACTCTGTGGAAGAATGGAAGGATACCTTTATTTATACGAAAGATTCCCTTATTGCTGATTTTGATTCTTTAAGTCAGAACAAAATAGTCGAGTGTATTCTGCGTGAGCAAATAAAAAGATATAATAAACCGGCTTAATATCTTGATATATGGAATGAATTTTTAAAGGGGGAGGCGATATAATGAATCCATTCGGGGTGAAGGAAATACAGGAACTTTATAAAGTGGCAAATGATCTCAAAAATACTATAAAAGCTTTTGAAAATGTAAAGGGTGGAGTGCAGGAAATGTCTAAAGCGACAAATGATCTCCGTCCAAGACATATATCAACAATTAATGAAGGTTTCATGGGGAATACATATCTAGGTACAAATGTGGAATACAGAAAGCATGTTTTTATGCTTAATGGTGAAAGGGTAGAGGGTGTTTTCCCGAAATTTAACAGCAAATTTGATACGGTGCTTCCTAAAAATTTAAGAAATGCTTCTGATACCGAACAATTCAGGTATTGTACTCAGGCACTTAAAAATCAAATAGGCAAGAATTCGGAATTGGCGAAACAATTTAATTCCCGGCAGATTAACCAAATAAAAGATGGCGCTCCGCGTATTTCCGGTTTGACATGGCATCATAATGAGGTTCCAGGAAAAATGCAGCTTGTAAATGATGTCGAACATAGCACTTGCCGACATACAGGCGGCCGCAGTATTTGGGGCGGCGGTTCTGATTACAGATAGGGGGAGAAAAATGACAGTTACGTGGAAATATAAGATAGATTTATCTGATGAAAATGTGTTTGAAGAAATTGAAAAAGAACGAGGTATTTCTTTTCCGGAAGAATTGAAAGAGTTTATTCTGGAAACAAATGCTGCCACACCATCTAAATATAATTTTATGGTTGGAAACAATGAAAGAGTGTTGGGAGCTGTCCTTTCTTTTAACCATAATGAAAGTGATACAGATTCTGCGTTTACTGCTTTGTCAGTAATTAATGATAATAACCTGATTCCATTTGGAATTGATCCATTCGGTAATTATATTTGTTATTCCTTGAAAGAAAAGACAGTTGTATTCTGGGATCATGAGACGGGAAATGCTTTATCTACAGGGTTATCTATGACTGCCTTTTTGGAAGCTCTCTATTAATTTGGTCTGACAGAAATGGAGCGGATGAGTTCTGGAGTAAAAGTAAATGATGCACTTAAGCATATTACTGTTTTGGAAGAAGCGCATAATCTTCTGAAGAAAATTTCGGTAAGACAGTCAAATGAAGACATAACGGGAAATCTGTGAAAATGTTAACGAATTCTGTGGCAAAAATGAGTATATATGGAGAAGAATTTGTTATTACAGATCAGTTTCCGGGCATGCTTGACATGCTTGTCATAAGGAATACGAAAATAATTTTTAAATTACCTGATTTTTCTGACAGAGAATTAGTCGGAAAGGAGACAGGACTTTCGGATAATCAGGTTATTGAATTGGCAAAACTGGAAAAAGGAGTAGCAGTGATTTCGCGGAGTGACTGGTTGGAGCTGGTACTTTGTAAAATTGATAAGTATGACGGATAATTTGTAGTTTTCTGTACGAATAGAGCAGGTGGGATTCATTAGAATCTCATCTGTTTTTTTGCAAAAAATGTTTCACGTGAAACATTCTATTTTTACAGGATTTATATTTCAAAACTGCGACAATCCTGCTTCATTCATAGCCTTCAAGGTGAATGATAAAATAATACTAAATATTTTGAAGATACAGAACGAACTGAATAAATTCGGCTTGAAAGTCAGTGTTGGAAAAACTTATTTTAACGAGAATACTTGGATGATAAGAAAAATTCTGATATGAAGCGGATCTGCTCCATCAAGGCAAAGGAAGTAGATGAATCGAGTAAATTTATTTACATATGCGTACATAGGAATAACAAGCGAAAATAAACAAGCCTACCTTGTACTTGGCCGTAGAAGGGTAGGCTTGTAATCACTCATCGAGG
>CANQAR010000037.1 GCA_947588845.1 uncultured Lachnospiraceae bacterium | reverse complement strand
CGCCAATGGCCTGCACATCCCTGACGAATTTCAGATTACAGGATACAATAACTCCGTGCTCGCCACCTGCAGTACACCGGAGATCACCACGCTCGACAACCGCGTCGAATTCATGTGCGTGACCGCGGTCTCCCTGATGGTACAAATGTTTCAGAAGCGGGATCTTCCGTCGAAGACCATGTTCTCCGGCAGCATTGTGGAACATCAGACGACGAAACGGAACAAAATCGAGTAGGAGGCGGTTTTTCCTCCTTCTCGCCCGCGCGGCCCGTGTGCTGCGTCGCAGCTGTTTTCCTTACACGGGCCTGCGCACAAAAACCCCCCGCTTCTGCAGCGGGGGGACATGCTAATCCTTTAAAACGCGCCCTTTTCATTTCCGGCGCTCACCTGCACTTAGTTCATATTTTCTTCTACACTGTTCTCGTCTGCTTCCGCCACAATTTCCTCAAAGGTTGTTTCTTCGGCTCCAGGCGCAGCGTCCTCAGACAATACCGCAAGGATATCCTCCAATGTTTTCCCGGATTTCATAAACGCACTGTACAGTTCGTCCTTTTGTTTTGCTTCGATTTGTCTGCTCAGCTCTTTCTTTTTGACTTTCAGATTCTTGAGCTCTGTTTCGCACTCCTCGATTTGTCTGGTCAGAGCCACCATCTGTTCCTGAAGGGATTGTGGATTTACTGGTTTTCTTCCTCTGGGCATTTTTGCTCCTCCTTATTTTTATTTTTCTTTACACATTACAGGTTGACTAACATTTTCATTTATTATTGCTTGTTCTATAGTATAACCCAGACCCCTTTGGTTTTGCAACCATTTATCATAAAAAATTTCAGAATTTCATCCGGTTATTAACGCAAAATTATAATCTGCAACAAAGAAAACACATGTATTCAACACCCATATATAACCAGAACTGTCCTGGCTGGATAAATTCTGTCGTTCCAAAATATCAGGCAAACTCAATTTTTCAAAACATTCTTTGTATTTTCCTTCCTCTATCCAGTATTGATTATTTTGAATCCGGTTTGCCTTCTGAATATTGTGCCTGACAATCTGCTGAAAAATATCCCGCATATAAATCCAATATGTATGATGTTCCTGCGTAAAACCACATCGCAAAATCCAATTCCTGATCTGATATTTTGCGGTCTTAAGCACAGAAACTTCAACGACATCCTCCAATATGCTTTGAATAATTTCTTCCATATTGCATTCTTCTGATATATTTGTAATACGTTCCAGGCATCTCCCTCTTACTTGTTCATCTGATATATTCAAATGTTTCTCCAGCAAATCATTGAGTCTCACAGGAAATTCTACTGCTCCGGCAATTATTGTTTCATTTCTCACCCGTGCTTTATAAAATTTTTCATTGGCAAAAGAAGCCGGAACTTTTCTCTCTGCATAATCAGCATCCGGCAATGAACGTAAATGCTGATAAGATTCTATCATTGGATAATTGATATATAATTTTCCCATATCTGCTACATCTATAAAATATTTCTGCATATCGAGTATTTTTTCTGCGGAGAAATTTGGGTCCTGCCTTTCATAATCAAATACGATTATAATATTCGTAAAATCTCTCTGACTGCAGACATCATCCGGTTGCAGCTTTTTACTCACAACAAAAGGCAGATCTATTTCATCCCCCTTCTGAGCCCAGTCCGAACCATATTCTTTTACAATATCATTATAAAGGACATATATATTCGTTCCATAAATCCAGACATCATTTATATCAACCGAGATCTCCGGAAAGCATTTGAATAATAACGAAAATAGTATATTTTTCTCGTGATTTCCTTCAACAATCAGCAGTGTTCTGTTCCGTCTTCTTCCTCCGTTCACATAATTATTCATACCGTTCAAACTCCCCGCTGATATACATTTTTTCAAGATTATGTCCTTCCCTCAATTCCCTCCTTGTCGCATTACAAAGCGCAGTTAATGTCCCCTGTCCTGACAAAATAAACAGACAGTCCGGCCTCATCAGTCTGTTTGTCATAAGATTTGTATTATGTGATGTCAGAATAATCTGACATTTTGGATACTTGTTTTTTAAAAATATAATCACGTTTTCTGCCATTTCGTAATGATAAAACGCATCAAATTCATCCAGATAAACAAAGGAAGCATCTCTCATTACTGTAATCAGCCGGCGATATAAAACCAATAATGCCTTTGTACCGCTTGATGCATTTTCATAAAATGGAATCAGTTTTCCATAATCAAAATACAACTGCCTTTGTCCGTCCGGCAGTTTTCGCAATGTCAGTCTGCACTCTACCCCCATTATATTAAGAAATTCTTCCAGATTTCCCAGTTCGCCCGGCTTTTCCAGCAAAACATAAAAACTTTCCGACAATGCCCTCGTCCCCACAAAGAGCGCATGGCTGGCAGTAATTTTAACCATCCTGTTCACATAATCAGCCAGCTTTATCACCGGGGAATCATTCTTAAATGCCACAGTGCCAATCAGCCATCTTAAAAAAGGAAGTTCCAGCTTTCCTGTTCCTTCAGATTTTTCTTCGGTTTCTATCGATTGCATGTATCTTTCTATATGAACCGTCTCCGCTCCGATATATTTCAGATTTTCAAAATTTCCGTTTCCGGAAACAAAATCACATTGGAAAATGGTTATTCCATCTATAATTAATTTCTCATCCCGTAACTCCTGATTAGACAAACGAGAATAGGAATAAATCACTTCTTTTTCATCGAACTGAAATGTATAAGAAAAAACTGCAGCATCCGCTTCGGAATTCGCATTAAGAAATGCACCTTCATCAGAATATCTCATTTTGTAAGATAATATCTCGCATATATTCATCAGAGCATTGCCAAGATTCGTTTTGCCCGTTGCGTTCCGTCCATAAATCAACATTTTACTGATCAGGCCATCCGTAATGCAATCCGTACTAAATTGATATTCGGCTGTATTACTAAAATCAAGGCAAATACGCTCTTTAAAATTTTTATAATTTTCCACCTCGAATTTTTTCAGCATACTGCACCACCTCCGTTCTGATTTCAAATTATTTGTCTCATCCTCTGTACAGTATAACCAGACCTCTTTCGTTTTGCAACTATTTATCGTAAAAATTTTCAGAAAACAGCCAGAAAAAACCGGCGTCAAATCCATTTCTGAATTCTCCGCCGGCTCTGTGTCTTTCCTGTTTGTCCTTATTCCTGTTGTATGCTTTTCCGTTGGGAACGGTCCGGGTTGCCGGATTAAGTCCGCCCCAGGTGCGCCGCAGGCTGGAATAATACTCTTTCTGCGCCTTCTTGCTTCTTTTATCAAGCGAGACATATTTCTTCATATCATTTCCCTCCGATTTTTATAATTTTTCCGGGATCCTTTTCAAACCGCCGCGTGTCTTTTTCCAGACTTTACGGAAAATAATGTATGCCAGAGGCTCTTTATGTCACAGGACGAAATTTTCTGTGACATAAAGAACGGTATCCCCGTCAATGACGAGGATATCTTCTATACTGGTATGCAGCAGTCTGCTGAGGATTATGAAGTTATCAATGCTTGGCAGTGATTTTCCGGATATCCATTTGTAAACTGCCTGCGGATTCTCAAATCCCATTACGCCCTGAATATCCTTCACTGTGTAGCCGTTTTCCGTAAGCAACCCTTTGATCCGTCTGCCTGTCTCTTCCGGCAGGATTGTTATGTACATTGGTCCCATAAATATCCACCTCCGCAATTCTCTGCTCATTCCGAAACAGAATCATATTACCATAATCTGCTGACAAAATCCAGTATAGAATACCCTCCTTTTTTCTTTTTTACTGACTTTTTTCTTTTTTACTGACCGCATTGTCTGTCTTTGACAATTCAGCTTTTCATCAGATCAACTTTTCTCTTCGTATAATTCTACCAGCAAAACCAACGGATGTCATTAAACTTCTGGTTTAAACGCGGCTGCCCTGCATACGAAGCGATATGCAAACTCCGGATTTGACCAGTAATATAAATGCGGATATCCCGCCATACCCTGTTCCGTCCCGTGAATACAGGTCCACTGTCTGCGGCCGGCCGGCTTTTTTGCCGTACAGGAACTGCCCGGATTTGTGCTGTCAAAATAATGAAATTCGTGGGCGCGTATTGTCTGTCCTTCTGCCAGAAACATTCCGGATTGAACGGCATCTTCGTCCGCATTCTCTCCCGGTTTCTGCTTTCCCCGGGAAACATCGCCTGCATTCTCTCCCGGTTCCAGCGTGACATATCCAAACCTTGACAATCTGGGCGTCCGGTATGCTTTCCCTTCTACGCAGCCGCACATCGGGTACGCGTTTCCTTCCATATCCTCCATTGTCTCATGCAGGTACATAAAGCCGCCGCACTCCGCGAGATACGGCATCCCTTTGCTGATCCTGTTCCTGATCTGCTCCCGCATCGCCATATTCTCAGACAGCGCTTTCGCGTACAGTTCCGGATAGCCGCCTCCGAGGATCAAACCGCTGATCTGTTCCGGCAGTTCCCTGTCATGAAGCGGTGAAAACGGTACGATCTCCGCCCCCATCATCGCAAGCAGATCCAGATTGTCCTGATAATAAAAACAGAATGCTTCATCCGTGGCGACTGCGATTCTCACACACACGGCCGGGGAGCCGCCGCTCTCCTCACTGAAAAAAGGATCTGGTTCAGCATCTTCGCAGAATTCCTTTTCTGTCATCTCAAACTCCCGGCGGAATCCCTCAGTGGAATCCTGTCGGTATTCCTCTTTTGTTGTCCTGGAATCCCGGCAGAATTTTGCGGCCGCTTCCGGTATCTGCAGTTCCTCGTCCTGATAATCTTCCGCCTCATCCGCCAGATTCAGAATTCCTTCCATGTCAAGGCACTGTTCCAGTTCCTCACCAAGCCGTTCAATCCTCTGCTGCAGATCCCGGATCTCATCCGGCGTCACCAGGCCGAGATGACGGCTCTCAACCACACAGTCCGCAAGACGCGGAACATAGCCGTAAACCCGGACTCCGGTCTGCGCCTCGATCTGTTCTTTTAAAAGCATACAGGTCATCTTTGTCGTCTGGTTCAGAATAACCCCGCGGATCACTTCTTTTCCCAGCTGCTTCTGATAGTCCACATAGCCGCGGATCAGCGGAATCACGGAAAGGCTCATCCCCCTCGCGTTTACAACCAGAATCACCGGCGTGTCGGTCACCGAAGCAAGATCATAGGATGACGCTTTTGCCGAAGTGCCGCCCAATCCGTCGTAGATTCCCATGACGCCCTCGAAAACGGATATTCCCGGGTCCAGAAACCCGCCCTGCAAAGGAACCTGCTGTTTCCGCGCGTCAGATCGTTCTGTCTCTCCCTGCGACGTCCTTCTTTCCTGCGACGCGGTCCTCGCAAACAGATAGCGCACCGTCCGCTCATCGGCAAAGAAGGTATCGAGATTCCGCGATTTTGCGCCGATCACCTTTGAATGAAACATCGGATCGATGTAGTCCGGCCCGCATTTAAAGGAAGCCGGATTCAGCCCGCGTTTTTTCAGCGCCTGAAGGATCCCGCAGGTGATCATGGTCTTGCCGCTTCCGCTTGACGGCGCGGCGAGCATAAATCTTGGCAGATGAATCATTGTTCTGTCCCTCCGAACGAAATGATGTACACCGGATTCAGCGCTCCCATCATATGGTAACGGCCGAGTACTCTTGATTTTGCGATGCACGCCTGCACAATATCCGCGTTTTCTGCTCCGACTTCCGGGAGCAGCTTCATCACCTCAGAAATGCTCTCGAGTGCGATCGTGTTGATGACGATACGCACATTCGGATTCTTTTTCCGCAGCATCTCCAGAATTTCCCGCATATTGCCGGAACTTCCTCCGATGAAGGCGTGCGTCGGCGCCGGCAGATCCTCCATCGCCTGCGGCGCGGATCCTTCCACAGGCACAACATTGGAAACCTGCAGTTTTCTGCTGTTCTCACGGATCAGCGCGATCCCCTCGGGATTTTTCTCAATCGCGTACACCGTTCCCGCAGTGCAGAGCCTTGCGCATTCCACCGCGACGGAGCCGGTTCCCGCCCCGACGTCATAGACGACGGCATCCTGCGAAAGGCGCAGTTTTGCGATGGAAAGAATGCGGACTTCCTCTTTCGTCATCGGCACCTTCCCGCGCACAAACGCTTCATCCGACACGCCGGGCGAGACAATGCAGGAGGCATTCGGATTTTCAATCATCATAATATGAAGTCCCGCAGTATCGCAGCGCAGAAAATCGGCGGGAACTCCGGCAGTCACCGTCTCTTCCGGGTACGAAAGATTTGTCCCGACCGTCACCCGGACATTTTCCAGACCAGCCTCCACCAGCTCCGCACAGATTTGTTCCACATCTTTTGCGCCGCCCACCAGCATGATAATCTTCGGATAACGGCGCACAAAATTCAGCAGGTTAATCCTCTTTCCGTGGGCGCTCAAAAGCTTCGCGTCCTGCCATGCCGTGGGAATTTTCGATGCAAAGTATACGATTGAGGAAATGCCGCAGAAATACCGGACTTCCTCATCCGGAAACGCCGCGGCGATTCCCCTTGCGCCGCTGTAAAAACCGACGTCGCCGGACATCAGAATTGCCGCACGGCGGTATTCCGGGTGTTCCGCGAGATAAGCGGCAATCTTTCTGCCCTCATATTCCTGAATCCAGACGGGCGCCGTCTCAGTTTTCCCTGTCTGCCGTATGTCTTCCGCGCCTTTTTCCGGAACAGAAAACCGAAAATCCGCCGCCGGGCTTTCTTCTGTCCGCAGATCAAGCACGCCTGATTTGCTCTGCACTGCAGTCTCCTGCCAGGACAGTTTTTCGTCCTGTGTACGCCGCAATGCATTCCACATCTCTTTTGCTCCCGCAAGGATTCTCTTTGCCCCGAAAATGACCTCCGCCGCAAGGATTTCCCGCGCCGCCTCATAAGTCAGCGTGTCCAAAGATCCCATACCAATGCCGATGCAGCTGATGCGGCGTTTTTCCGCCGCAGAATCCACACTGTTTTTTACAAAACCCTCCTGATTTCCGTCATTCAGGACCATTCTTCCCCGTTGGTCAGTATTCTTGGTTCCGGCTGCCTTCTCCGGCATATTTTCCATCTCATTTTCGGTCTCCGATGCTTCTTCCGGAAGATATTTCATCCCATTTTCATTCCCTGCCGCCTCTTCTGACCCATTTTCAGCTCCGATTATCCCGGACAGCTGTTTTATCAGTCCTTCCCAACTATATCCTGTTTCCTCCGGCCTGCGGATGATCACACAGCGCACACCGCACGCTTCCGCGGCCTGGATTTTCTCGGAAAATCCTCCGGAAGAACCTGTATTTTTCGTGACAAGCCACGCCGCCTTTGTCTGGCGCAGCATTGCCTCATTCATTTCCCTGGAAAACGGCCCCTGCATCCCGCAGATCTGCTTTCCCTCAAGTCCAAGCGCACGGCAGGAAGCAATCACCTCCGCTGACGGAAGCACACGGACAAACAGGCGGCTCTTTCGGGAAATTTCTTCCGTGAAAACAGGAAGCTCTTTGCTCCCCGTCGTCAAAAAAATGACGCCGTCCTGTTTTTCGAGATACCTGGCTGCCTCACGTGCAGAATTGACCCAGACATTCAGCTGATCTTTTCCGGCATCTGCTGAATCTCTCCTGGCAGACTCATTTCCTCCGGCAGACTCGTCTCTTCCAGCAGACTCGTTTCTTCCGGCAGCAGGATCCGTCCCAAAGTCTGCAGCGTCTTTCTTTGGCATCGTTTCGGTTTCCGCCCGACCGCCAGACAGATTATTTTCACAGATTCCCAATGAGGTGTCGTTTCCGCTTCCTGCACGCAGATACCTCAGATATTTCATCTTTTCTCTCTCACACGCGGCGCGGATATTTTTTGATACTTCCACCGCATACGGATGTGTCGCGTCCACGACAGCCATAAAGTCTTTCTCCCGGAAAAAGCGGCACATCTCTTCCATGTCCATACGTCCTTTATGTACCGTCAGATAATCCTGCGGCGTCAGAACCTCCTCTCCGTATTCCGTCGCCACACAAACTATATGAGGAATTTTCTGTGAAACAAGATAATCGGAGACCCGTCGTCCCTCGATCGTTCCGCCGAAAACCAGAATATCATCTCTGTCTCTGCGTTCTCTTTTTTCAAACTCACACATATTCTGTACCCCTTTTCCCTCAGTTTCCTGTCTTGCCAGCCTCCAGCGCCCTTTTCCTCCGGCCAATCCGTCCCCGGCATTTCAGCCGGATTTCGCGATTCCTGGATGAACAGTTTTCTTTCGATTCCACAGTTTTCCCCGTCAGATACCGCATCTTAAATTCTGTACCCTCTCGGCGTCACCATACGGCCCGCAATCTCTTTCGTCATCGAATTTCCGATAAACACGGTCGTGAACATATTGACCTGCGCCTCGCGCAGCTCTTCCAGCGTATACAGCTTCGCTTCCTCGCCCTCGCGGCCGATATTCTCAACTGTCCCGCAGATGCGGTCCGCCGGAAGCACTTCGAGAAGAATCTTGCAGGCGCGCTTCAGATAATCCGGCCTGCCCTTGCTTGCCGGATTGTACAGGCAAATGGAAAAATCTGCTTCCGCGGCCAGTCTCAGCCTTTTCTCAATCTTCTCCCACGGCGTCAGCCGGTCGCTCAGACTGATCACCGCAAAATCATGTGTCAGCGGCGCGCCGAGCACAGCTCCCCCGCTCAAAGCGGCTGTGATCCCCGGAATCACTTTCACCTCAATATCCGGATAGTTCGCGCCGATCTCCAGCATCAGTCCGCTCATCCCGTAGACTCCCGCGTCGCCGCTGCAGACCATCGCGACTTTCTTTCCCTTTGCCGCCTCCTCAAATGTCATCTCGCAGCGCTTTGCTTCCTGTGTCATCGGAGTTGTCAGAAATTCCTTGTCCGGATAAACATCCCTCAGAAGATTCACATATACCGTATAACCGACGATTGTATCACAATTCTTCAAAATTTCATCTGCCTCGCGGCACATCAGCCCGGCATCTCCCGGTCCCATCCCGATCACATATACTTTGTTATTCAAACCGCACACTCCAATCCCGGACCGCGACCGCAGCGGTCACGCCGTTGTTCGCATATTTTTTTTGTATCAGCTGCCCGCGTTCCCCTGCCATGCGCAGCGCGGCTCTCTCACACACGTTGTCCACACCTGTCGTTTTGCGGACAAACTCTGAGGAAGAAAAATCACCTGGCACCTCCAGAAGTTCCTCCGCAGTGTACGTTCCAAGCTTCAGCCCATGCCGCTCACAAAATGCCAGAAGTCCCTGCTCCTCTTTTTTCAGATCAATCGTAGCGGCTGCGAAAATCTGATCCATGGAAACCTCTGCCTGCGCGAGCGCACGCGAAACTTCAGCTTCAATCTCTTTTTCTGTTTTCCCCCGGCGGCAGCCGATGCCAAGAACATGGCTTTTCGGTATCAGATGGAGGATCGCGCAGTCATTTTTCAGCAATCCGCATTCCTTCCGAAAAACCTCCGGAAGTCTGCCGCAGATGCAAATCAGATATCGAGGACAGCTTTTTTCAATCCCCGAACCAGGCCCCGTAATCTCCGCCTCGTTTTTTCTCCTGAACTCTGACCCGCATTTTTTCCGGCTGTCCACCTGAATAATCCGAAGTTCCGGGGGCGCCGTTCCCTCAATCCTGCCTTCACAGTACAGGCCGACCGGTTCACCGCGCAGGATCGCGGCTGAGATTTCCTTTGCCGCCTTCATACTGCCGATCTTCAGATGATTATCTTTCGCAAAAACATCGACGGCAAATTTCCCGTTTACATCGGTCGCCGTTGTGATGATGGGGACGGCGCCGATCATTTCCGCAACCATAAAAGCCAGTCGGTTCGCCCCGCCGATATGCCCGGAAAGCAGAGAGATCACATATTGTCCTGCCTCGTCAATTACAAGAACCGCCGGATCCGTCGTCTTGCTTTTCAGAAACGGGGCGATTGAGCGCACCGCGATGCCTGCCGCCCCGACAAAAATAATGCCGTCGCTGTGCGACTCAAACTGAGCACGGCACCAGTCCTTCAGGCCGCTCTCGTACATCTGAATCTCATATTCCGTCTTTTCTTCTGTTTTGGCTTTTGGAGACGATCCATCTGCGGTCTGACTTTTTTCTCCGATTTCCCGGTCTGAACCGTCTGCACTCTGGTCTGCCGCTCCGGTCTTCTGCCGCAGCCCGTCCGCAATCCGGCCGGCCAGCTCTTTCCCGCGCACCGTAAAAGCGGCAATTCCAATCTTTTTCATCTCTCTTCTCCATCCTGTTATCTGCGCCGGAAAATTTTGATCTGTTCAATATTCTATTCAAAAATCTGACTTCGGACTCGGACTTCCTCCTTTTGCCTCCGCACAGATTTGAATGTGGGAACCACAATTCTGCTTTACTCCCTCGTCTGTGTCGCCTGCCGGAATTCTGTCGTAAACGCCGGATGATAGAGTTCCGAGCGGTTGTAGCCGGTCTGCGCCACCGTATCCCCAACGATAATCAGCGCTGTCTTTGTGACATGATTCTCCCGGGCACAGGCTTCCAGCGTCTCCACCGTGCAGATATAGCTGCGCTCATCCGGCCAGGTCGCTTTGTAGACGATCGCCGCCGGCGTATCCGCGCGGTAGCCGCCTGCCATCAGCCGCTCACTCAACTTTCCGAGCATACCCGTGCTGAGGAAAATCACCATCGTCGCCCCGTGTGACGCGAGTTTTGCAATCTCTTCCTTTTCCGGAACAGGTGTTCTGCCGGCCATTCTCGTGATAATCACAGTCTGGGAAATTCCCGGAAGCGTATACTCCATATTTAAGGCTGAGGCCGCGCCGCAGAAAGCGCTGACGCCCGGACAGTAATCATATGTGATTCCCTCTTTGTCCAGCAGATCCATCTGCTCGCGGATTGCTCCGTACACACACGGATCGCCGGTATGCAGACGAACGGTCACAAGTCCTTTTGATTCCGCCTCCTTCATCACATCCAGGACTTCCTCAAGCGTCATCTTCGCGCTGTCATAGACAACGCACTTCGGTTTCTTATAGTTTAAAAGCTCCGGATTGACAAGGGATCCCGCATAGATAATGACATCTGCCTCAGAGAGCAGCCTGCTGCCGCGCACCGTAATCAGATCGGCGGCTCCGCTGCCCGCGCCCACAAAATGAATCATTTCTTTCCCTCCTTCGCAATGATCAGCGAATAATACCCGGCATTGTCCGGAATCTCATCCACACCGTGGTATATTCTTTCCTCTTCCATTCCGCAGTTTTCCACCATGACAACATCTCTGCCGCTTTTACGCAGCATCTCTTTGACCTGCTCTATCTTCTTTCCGGATTTCATCAGCACATAATTTCCAGGGAGGTCAAGCTCATATCCCAGTTTATGAACGGCAGGAAGTACATGCAGCTGCTCGTTCCACTCCACAAGCGAAACCCCTGTCCTCGCGGCCGCCGCGCAGAATGACGGGATGCCGCTGACCAGTTCCGTCTGAAATCCATGCGCCGCGACACGTTTCTGCACATAAAGATACGTTGAGTAGATCGTCGGATCGCCAAGCGTCAGGAACACCACGTTCTTTCCCTGTGCCAGATACCCTTCCAGAATCTCTGCCGCCTGGTCGTGACTTTTTTCCATCTTCTGCCGGTCATGCGTCATCGGCATGTCCACTGGAACAAGTTCCTTGTCCGCCAGTTCCGGGACGGCCTGCACCGCGATCTGATAAGCCACTGTCTCTTTTACATCAGTCCCCGGCACCGCAACTACTCCGTTCTCCCGGATCAGCCGCACTGCCTTGAGCGTCATCAGTTCCGGGTCTCCCGGCCCTACGCCGACTCCGTATAAAATTCCTGTCTTCATCTGTAACCTCCCTGTTCCAACATCTTTTGTGACATAAAAATCCCTGCCGCCAGAATCCCCTGTATCAGACAGGAAAACCTTATCCGTTTTCTTCGTGGAATCAGGCGTGCAGGGATCTCCCTTCATAGCGTATACAAACTTCTCTGAATTCTTTTTATATCGGCGGTTCTACTGCCTGTAATAATATTCTATCCCGTCGTCCGGCAGGAAATAAGTCCGGATATAATCGTCCTCGGACAGAACAACAAACTCGTTCGTCGATTCCAGATAATAGACATCGTCCCCGTCCTCCGCCTCAAGCTTGTGCAGCGCGTCGTCCGAAGCGATCACCTGGTTTGCGCCGAGCAGATAAGCCTCCGGGGTACTGTACCCCATCTCTGCCCCGTGTTTCTCAAAATGATCCTCAAACTGTTCCTGCGTGCGGAATGTATAGACAATCTTCGCACCGTACAGTTTCTGCCAGTCGTCTGTATCGTCCGGATACTGCCCCTCGTCCGCTGTCTGCTGTACAGCAGGAGCATCCGTACCGGAAACTGCGGTCCTCTGACCCGCCCCAAACGCGGGAAGCTGACCGGTAAGCAGCATATAGGCAAACAGAACCACGAGCATCAGCGTGCTTCCAAACAGTCCTTTCTTTGACCCTTTTTTCATAAGTGACTCTCCCGCGCCGCCGTTTACTCTGATTTTGTAAACTGGTCAGGACCCACTCCGCAGATCGGGCACTTGAAGTCAGCCGGAAGTTCTTCCCCCTCATACACATAGCCGCACACATTGCAGACCCAGGTTGTGCCGGAAGCCGCCGCTGTATCTGCAGCCGCGGTCTCACCGTTCATCGAATCCGCCACCGCGTCCGCAAGCGCACGGAGTTGTGCGTAGTTGTCGCCGTTCGGGGAAGACATGATCGTCACATCCTCGCCCGCATAGCTCATGTTTGTCATATGGTCAATGATCTCCCGCATCTTGCTCGCGGCTGCCGGAGACCAGCTTCCGTTCTCAACCAGCGCGAACGTGCGGTTCTGAAGATTGTGCGCTTCGAGATCCAGCAGGAAATTCTTCATCGGTGTGAAGATTCCCATATTGTATGTAATCGAAGCCAGCACAATGTGACTGCAGCGGAACGCTTCGCCGATCAGCTCGCTGACATGCGTCTTCGACACATCGTAAACGCTGACATTCGCGATGCCTTTTTCCGACAGTCCCTGCGCGATTACGTTTGCCGCGCTCTCCGTTCCGCCGTATACAGAGCCATAAACCACCATGACCGCCTTGTCCTCCGGCGTGTAGCTGCTCCACTTGTCATACTTGTCCAGCAGCCATCCCAGATTCTCGCGCCATACCGGGCCGTGCGTCGGACAGAACATCTGAATATCCACAGTGCCTGCCTTCGCGAGTACGTCCTGCACATTCTTTCCATACTTTCCGACGATGTTGGTATAGTATCTTCTCGCGTCAGCCAGCCACTCGGTCTCAAAGTTTACCTCGTCCGCAAACAGGTTGCCGTTCAGAGCGCCGAAGGAACCGAACGCGTCCGCACTGAACAGGATCTTGTCCACATCATCGTATGTCATCATGACTTCCGGCCAGTGAACCATCGGAGCCATGACGAAGGTCAGCGTATGGGCGCCCACGTTCAGGGTGTCTCCCTCACCGACCAGAATCGCGCGGTCCGTGATATCGCAGTCAAAGAAATTATTGAGGATCACGGACGCCGCCTCCGTACAGACGACCTTCGCTTCCGGATAGCGCACGAGGACTTCCGAGATCGCCGAGCTGTGATCCGGCTCCATGTGGTTGACAACCAGATAATCCAGAGGTTTGTCTCCCAGGACATACGTCAGATTCTCAAAAAACTGTCCGACCACAGAGCGGTCAACCGTATCAAACAGTACGGTCTTCTCGTCAAGCAGCACATAAGAATTGTAGGCTACTCCTCTTGGAATCGGATAAACATTCTCAAAGAGCTCCGTTCTTCTCTCGCTCGCGCCGACATACACCACGTCGTCCGTGATGGAGCGTACACTGCCGACTCCGGCAAATTTCTTCTTTCCGGAGAAAGCCGCGGCCGTCGTCTCTGCCGCGCCGCCTTCCGTCAAAGACTCCGTTTCTTCTGATGCAAATACTGTACTTCCAAGCACACCGGCCGCCGCCACTCCCGCCGTTCCGAGAGCCGCCGCGCGCAGAAAATCTCTGCGGCTGAATTCATTGTTCATAACTGCATACCTCCTTTATTTGTATTCCGCCTCAGTATATCGTATTTTGATATTATCAGTCAACGTTACATTTTTACATCTGATGCCTGACTACGGAATATTCATCCCCATATTTATAATAAGGGCAGTTCTCATTCGTATTTGTGAGGAAACGGTACATCTCATCCTCGTCCAGATCCATCTGGCAGACGTAGCACTCGTAATCCTCATCATACTCATAATACATGCAGGAATCACATACACTTTTCATCCCGAATCACTCCTGTCTGCGCCACGATCTTCCGCATCATCTCATCTGCTCCGGCTGTCTCGCCGAGATAACCGTGCTGGTTCGAGAACAGAACTACTTCCGTCTCAATCTCCCCGCGGCAGTGTTTCTGCAGATGAAAATGAATCTTCTCCGCTGTCTCCTGCATCGTCTGCCGCAGCATCCCCGTCTGTTCCAGGATATCCACAGCTTCCTCCGTCGTGTTCGTATCGAGCAGCCGACGCACTGTCTCCGGGGAAGCTCCGGCACGCATCGCCTGCGCGGCCATCAGCTCGGCCCGGCAGTCCGCATGGGCGGAATGTGTATTCATAACACCGCCGGACACCTTGATAAACTTTCCAATATGAGCGACAAAAAGAATCCCTTTCGCGCCAAGCTCCGTCGCCATGTCCAGCGTTTCTCCGACATAGTTGCTGCATTTCATTGAGTGTTCCGCGTCCAGAGACCGGGAAAGCTCTTTTCTTCGTATAAAATCCGCTCCATAATTCCCCGGCGTGATCAGCAGATATTTTTCGCCGTTCGCAAGCTTCTGCTTCATTTCCACGCGGATACTCGCGACCAGCGCTTCCTCACTCATCGGAACGACAATCCCGCTGGTTCCAAGAATCGAGATCCCCCCAAGAATCCCGATATGCGGATTAAACGTTTTCTTCGCGATCTCCTCCCCTCCTGGAACAGAGATCGTGATCCGCAGTCCTCCCGGATACTCGTACTCCTCACAGACAGCCAGAACCTCCCGCCTAATCATCTCGCGCGGAACGCGGTTGATCGCCGCCGCGCCGACCGGCTGTTCCAGTCCCGGCTTTGTCACCCGGCCGACTCCGACACCGCCATCGATGATGACACGCGGCCCGCCTCGTTCTGAGAATTCTGCCATACCAGGAAACCGATCCATTCCTGCCGCGTCTTCCCTCAGATACTCCGCCGCTGCATAAATCAAAACTCCGTCCGTCGCGTCTGGGTCATCGCCGGCATATTTGCGCACGGCGCAGGAAGCCTTCCCGGGTCTCCGATCTGCAGCCGTTTCTTTCCACGCAGGCCTGCAGCCGCACTCCCCGGCTGACCTTCCTGAAACAGATTCTGTCGCGGCACAGCCGGTATCCTGCGCCGACTGCTTCTCTGCATATTCAATCTTCTGCTCCTCAATCGGAAGATGAAGGAGGAGCCCCTTCGGGGTCATCAGTTCCGTCCTTCTGCAGATTCTGCCGGTCAGCAGCATCACTGCCGCAGCCTTTGCCGCAGCCGCGGCGCAGCTCCCGGTCGTGTAGCCGCAGCGCAGCTTTTTATTTTTTTTCATGACAAACTTGTCTTCGATCCCGGTGAGGGCCGGCAGAGGAAGCGGATGAATTTCCGCTAGAAAATATTCCGCATACTTTGCCTCTCCGTGTTCCGGCCATTCCATTTCGGCTACAGATCTGTTCTGGCTTTCAGAACCGAAGCTTTCCGCAGGAATATCTTCTGGCCTCTCTGACAAATTTTCCATATCTTCGGAACAGGCGGACAGTTCACATACATACCCTTCCCCGTTTTTCACCTGCCAGTCAAAATAATCTTTATGAGGTCTGGACAGCCGGTCGAGAATTGCCATGATTGTGCCGCCGTGCACGACGAACGCCGCACAGTCATACCCGGAGTCTGCGGCTTTTCTGCAGCCTGCAAGAAACGCGGCACAGCACCGGTCTGCAAATTCCTCCCTGCTCTCGCCTCCCGGAAACGGCAGCGTCCCGCCGCTGTCAACCCATGCCTGATAGCGCGGATTCCCGGCAAGCTCCTGATAATTCCCGTATTCAAATTCTCCGAAATCACATTCCCGAAGATCCGGCAAAACCGCCTTATCAATCTCCGGAAACAGCAGTCCGGCCGTCTGCACGCATCGCCGCAGCGGGCTTACAAACACGCAGTCCGGACGCGGATACCGGTCTTTGTTCTCCTTTAATTCCAGAACCGCATCCATCGTCAGCTCTTCATCCGTCGAGCCGACATAACGGTGTTCCAGATTCCCGGCCGTACTCCCATGCCGGATCAGACATATGCGCATCGGTATCCCTCCACTCTTCTTCTGCAGTCTCCATGCCGGATTTCCCCCTCAGATTCTTCGCTGAAGCCGTCCGGTTTTTTGTCCGCAATTCACATGCTGCTGTCCCGCGAACGGGCAGTTCCTCTGCTAAAACATTCCGTTCTCACCCTCTGCTTCCATCGAGCAGATACAGCAGTGCGTTGCAGATACAAGCCGCCACATTGCTGCCGCCTTTGCGGCCTCTTGCCACAATATACGGAACGTCAAGCTGCATGATCAGCTCTTTTGACTGGACCACATTCACAAAGCCGACCGGCACGCCGATAATCAGTTCCGGGCGGATTCTGCCCTCCTGAATCAGTTCATAAAGGCGCACGAGCGCTGTCGGTGCATTGCCGACCGCGTAGATCAGAGGCCGTCCCAGCCGCGCCGCCTTGTCCACACAGACAGAGGCCCTCGTCACACCGAGCCGCTTCGCTTCCTGTGCCACATCTTCGTCCGCGATAAAACAGTGTGCCTCGCCTCCAGCTTTCTTCAGACTTGGCTTATTGATCCCGGAATACGCCATATTCGTATCTGTGATAATCCATGCCCCGTTTCGCAGAGCTTCCAGCGCATGCCCGACCGCTCCTTCAGAAAAACAAAGGCTGTTTATGTACTCAAAATCCGCGGATGTATGGATCACACGCTTGATGATCATGGCGCGCTCGTCGTCCGGAATCCGGTCTCCCGCTTCCTGTGTGATAATCTCAAAACTGCGCTTTTCAATTTCCATCGGCCCGAGATGTTCAATATCCGCAAGACTGATCTTTCTCCCACTCTTGTTTTCTGCTTCTTTTTCTCTGTTCTGCTCTGTCATGTTTCCCTCCCGTACCGCGCCCGCCGCACTCTCCTATAAAGATATTGAGGTTAAAATTTTGCCCCCATAATGCCACAAATTGTCATCCGACAGGCCTCTTCAGCCCCCGGACTCCTGTTCTTTTCACTCCATCCTGGCCGGTTCCAGGCTTCAAAACATAATGAGACCTGTCCCCTCCAGTCTATACCCCTTCCTCAAGGATCCGGTATATTCTCTCCATATCGAGATGCTCCCGCAGGCCCGCCGCCAGCAGATCATACTGCGTCTCCTTGAACGCTGCGAAATCAACCGCCATTCCCATTTCTTCCGTGATGCCTTTCGCCTTTGCGAGCGCGCGCACCACGCCGGACGCAATCTCCTCGCGATCGAACACGCCATGTACATACGTCCCGTACACATTTCCCTGCCACGCGCCTTCCTGCTTCGAGGTCCCGCTGATTCCGTCTTCAATCGCAGTCAATGGCTGCAGGCCTTCTCCGCCTGTGGAACGTCCCATATGGATTTCGTACCCGTACAGCGGCAGACCGGACAGTTCCTGCAGGATGCCGCCTGGTGCAAGGAAGGTTCCCTCGACGCGCGTCCGCGCTTTTTCCCGCTCAAACACCGTATCCATGTCGAGAAGTCCCATCCCGCGGATGGTTCCTCCTTCCTCGACTCCTTCCGCGTCAGTGATTGAATTTCCAAGCATCTGATAACCTCCGCAGACGCCGAAAAGCACCGTTCCTCCTCTGACCGCCTTGAGAATCGCCGCCTCAAGTCCGCACTGGCGCATCCAGAGCAGATCACGCATCGTGTTCTTTGTCCCCGGCAGAAGAATCATGTCCGGATTCCCCAGCTGACGCACGGAGGATACATACCGCACGGACACTCCCTCAATGCTCTCAAATACATTGAAATCCGTAAAATTGGAGATCCTCGGAAGCCGGATGACGGCCAGATCAATCCGGTCCACCTTCCGGTTCCCGTCAAGCCGCTCGCTGAGGCTGTCCTCATCCTCCAGACTGACCTGCAGATACGGGGTGACGCCGACCACCGGAATCCCCGTCATCTCTTCCAGCATCACCACACCCGGATCCAGGATCGTTTTGTCTCCGCGAAACTTATTGATAATGAGACCTTTGACCATCTTCTGTTCTGCAGGCTCCAGCAGCTCTACCGTGCCGACAAGCTGCGCGAATACGCCGCCCCGGTCGATATCTCCGACCAGCAGCACGGGAGATTTTGCAAGTTTGGCCATCCCCATATTCACAATGTCATCCTGTTTTAAATTAATTTCCGCCGGACTCCCGGCGCCCTCGATCACAACAATGTCATAATTCTCTTCCAGGTAATGGTACGCCTTCATAACCTCCGGAATCAGGCTCTTTTTCCTCGCAAAATAATCCCGGGCGCTCATTGTCCCGATCACCTCGCCGTTGACGATCACCTGTGAACCGATGTCGTTCGTCGGTTTGAGCAGGATCGGATTCATCGCCACCACCGGCTCCACGCCGGCCGCTTCGGCCTGCATGACCTGCGCTCTTCCCATCTCAAGTCCTTCCCTTGTGATAAAAGAATTGAGCGCCATATTCTGGGATTTAAACGGAGCCACCTTATAGCCGTCCTGCCGGAAAATACGGCATAGACCCGCGGCCACAACGCTCTTTCCGACATTCGACATCGTCCCCTGTACCATAATCGCTTTTGCCATAGCTGCTGTTCCTTTCTTTCTGTAAAACTGCGCTGAGCATTCAAAAATACATCTCCCGAGATGATATTGCTTTGAATGAAAGCCGATTCTTCATGGCGTTTGTCTGTCCTGCAGCGCAGGACATGAAAGAAGTTCACTGTTCCTGATTCCGTTTAAATTTCCGCAAAACTTCCATCAACGCGGCATTTTCCTCACTGCTGCGCACACAGATGCGGTAAAATACCTCTTTTAAAACCTCTGCCCCGGCTGATCCCTCTCCCGAACTTCTCCCGCAGACCGGTTCCAGTCCGGGAAAGTTACTGCAGTCCCGTATCAAAAATCCATGATCCGCACAATAGGCGCCAAGCTCAGAGGTCCCGGTAAACAGAAGAAAATTCGTTCCGGAATCAAACACTTGATAGCCGGCATCTTCCATCCACTGTCTCATCTCCCGCCGGTTCTGTGCCGTAAGACGCGCCGTCTCCGCCGCAAAATCAGTCTCCTGCGCTGCTGCCTGTGCCGCCGCAGCAGCGGGCAGCGAGACATTCCATGGCTGCATGACCGCCCGCATTCTGGTCAGCAGTTCCCGATCCGCGCAGATCCCATAGCCGAAACGCAGTCCCGGCATCGCATACATCTTGGTGAAGGATTTCAGCACAAACAGTTTTTCGTACGTTCCAATCTGACTCACTCCGCTGAAGGTCCGCTTCTGATCCACCTCGCACAGAAAATCAGAAAAACTTTCATCGAGCACCAGAAATACCTGCTTCTTTCGGCATATGTCCAGTATTTTCTGCAGCGCGCGCTTCTCAATCACCTGTCCTGTCGGATTGTTCGGATTCCCGAGCACCACAATGTCCGTCTCATCGCCGACTGCCTCTGCGAACGCTTCCCCCAGGACAAAACTCTGTTCCCGCCTCAGATAAAAATAATCAATTTCACATCCGACCGAGTCCAGCGCCTGCTCATACTCAAAAAAAGAAGGCACCGCCAGAAGCGCCCGCCGCGGCTTCTCTGCCGCCGCCAGCGCAAACATCAGCTCCGCCGCGCCATTTCCGCAGATAACCTGACAGTCCGCAATTCCTTCCCGCTTTGCCAGCGCCTGCCTGAGCGCGCGGTACTGAGGATCCGGATAGTGCACGGAATCCGCCACAGCGCGCACAGCTGATTCCGCCACGGACGCAGGCATTCCTCTGTAGTTAATGTTCGCAGAAAAATCCCGGATCCCGTCATATGAGTATATATCTCCTCCATGTTTATGAAACATTGGTGTTTCCTCTCTGCTGTTCTATCACTTTTTGATTTTATAATCTCTTCTATCTGTCAGCCTCTGCGGCGAAAAATCTGTTCCTTTTCCGTGTATTCCTTATCCGTGCTCCTGACGCACGGTTCAGGCCTGTTCTGACAAACAGCTTTCATCTGTCCGGAAATCCGGATGGAGAAATTCATCTGTTACTGTTCACTCCGTGACCAGCAACAACGCTTCGCAATGCACAGAAATGCTGATTTTGCAGCATTTCGCGCCTCAGACCTCGGAATTTCCGGACAGTCTGCCCGGAAATCACCTCGAGCTCAGTGGGGGGTGAACTGTAACAATCATCTTCGTCTGATCCGCTTATATAAGCAGAACGCTCTTGACTGCCGCAAGCACTACAAGCGACAACACAGACGCCGTCACCATCAGGCGGTTGACACGTGCGATATCTTCCACTTCAATCGGTCTGAGGTCATCGCCGATAAACGGCTTTTTATGCAGCTTTCCGAAATAATACGCGTCGCCGGCCAGCTGAACATGAAGCGCGCCGGCCGCCGCCGCCTCCGTCTGCGCCGAGTTTGGACTTGCATGGCAGAGCCGGTCTCTGCGGTAAATTTCCCACGCTTTCTTTCCGTCCAGTCCGGCAGCCGGAGCAGCCATGATCAGAAACAGCGCCGCCAGACGGGAAGGAATAAAATTTGCCACGTCGTCAAGTCTGGCCGCAAATCTGCCAAAATACAGATACTTATCATTTTTGTAACCGATCATGGAATCCATCGTATTGATACTCTTGTAAGCAAATCCGAGAGCTCCCCCTCCGATTATCAGATACAGCATCGGTGCAAACACGCCGTCTGAAAAATTCTCGGCCACAGTCTCGACCGCCGCCTTCACAACGCCTGTCTCAGACAGCTCCTGCGTATCGCGGCCGACAATCCGCGAGACGGCCCTCCGTCCGGCTTCCAGACCCTCTGTTCGGAGCGCTTCTGCAACGTTCATGCTCTCTTTTTTCAAGGTTTTCACCGCGAGAACAAAGAAGCACTGCACCGATTCCATCGCCACGCCAAACCAGAAATATATGCGGTAGGAGATGACAAGCAGCAGCAGAGGAATTCCCGCCGAGAGCAGAATCACCAGCACGGCAAGCAGCATTCCGCCGCAGAATTCTCCGCGCTCCCGCTTCGGAAAGATCTTCCTTATTATTTTTTCCAGCTTCGCGATCAGATTTCCAATGAGGCAGATCGGATGCAGCCTCGTCACCGGATCCCCGAAAATCAAGTCCGCGGCAAATCCGATCAGAACCGCGAGCAGTGAACCTGCACAATACTTTCCCATACCACAATTCCCCTGTTTTTTTCTTATATTTCTGCAGTCATCTGGCAGAATCATTCGTCCCAGACATTCCCGAAACTTTCATCTGCGCAGAAACCAAAACCTTCTCAGAAACAATATTTTCACCCGTAAATTTCACCGGACGTACCCAGCGCCTGCTCCACTTTGATCCTCGTCTCCTTCACAAGCCTGTGGTTTTTCCCGGAAGCGTTAATCCCGATCACCACATCGCCGTCTTTTACAATGGAAGGAAACTGGAAATCACACATTGTTTTCTCACTGCAATTATTAGCGGGAATTCCTTTTTCCCTGCACATCACATAAATCTCACGATTAAGCGTCTCGTCACTGGAGGCCGCAAGCACAAAATCCTTCCCCGCAAGATCGTCCGGCTCAAATTTCCGCTCCCACACGGTAATTGGCCAGTCCTTTGCAAGCTCCCGGATTTCAGGATGAACCCCGGGGGCGACAACGGTCATGTGCCCCGCAAACCCGCAGAGCGCCCGGATCCGCCGCCGCGCGACTGTTCCCGCGCCGACGATCAGGATTTCTTTTTGCGACAGATCCACAAATAACGGAAAAAACATAACTCCTCCTGATCTACTTGATTTTTATCCCAATCCCGCATACCACGCGGACCACCTCATCCGCCTTCGCGGCCAGACAGGTACATATCCGTCCTGTCAGCTCGCGCCAGAGACGGTCTGTCTTCTCCACCGGCACGATGCCATAACCCAGCTCGTTTGAGACAACCACAATCTCCGGATTCTCCTTCACCAGCATATGCGCAAACTCATCAGCCTGCCGCTCCAGATCAGTCAGAACTGCAGACTGTTTTTCCGACGCTGCCATCCGCCGGATATATTCATGGAAATGATGAACTCCTCTGCAGCTGCTCAGTTCCTCCCTGCTGCAGATTCTCCCGTCAACCCATCCATCTGTTATGTGATAAGTCTCTTTTGCATAAGTCAGTTTCCCCTGATACGCGCCTCCGATAATCAGTCTCATGAAGTCCTTCCGCCTTTCTGTCTGTTTACAGCAGACGACAAAACGATTTTGATTCACGCCCAGCCCAGAAACTCCGTCTCATCCTCCGAATAGATGCGGATTCCCTGCTTTTTCAGAAGCGCCGCCGTCACACCGTCGCCTGCCGTTTTCGTTCCGGAAAATGTCCCGTCATAAATCATTCCGCTCCCGCAGGACGGGCTTCGCGCTTTCAGAACCGCGCAGCTGCAGTCAAACAGTTTCGCCAGCCGCAGCGCTTCCTGCGCGCCCTTCGTGAAATTTTCCGTGACATCCGTTCCGTCCTTCGCAAAGACACGTCCGTCCCGTATCTCTGACGGAATCCTGGGAGTCGGCAGACCGCCAAGCTGCTCCGGACAGGCCGGAATCAGATGGAACCGATCCTTCAAGGCAATTACCTGTTCTCTTCTGTTGTGCCCGCCGTCGTATTTGCAGGATACGCCCAGCAGACAGGCGCTGACCAGTATTGCCGGTCTTGTCTTATCTTCCATACTTCACCCAGCCTTTCCTTATGGTGATGTTTACAGCCATGATTCTGCCTCTCCAAACAGCCTGCTTCATCCGTCACTTCAAGCTGAGACAATTTCCCGGCATTTTACACGGGAAGTAAACCTGAATATCTGTCAGCGAACGCTATTCAATCACATGCAGAATCCGGTCCATCACCACCAGCGCAAGCGGCGCCGCCAGTTCACATACCGACAGAAAACATCCCGCAAGGTCTCCGTTGATCCCTCCAAAATTTTTCATCGCCATCCTATAATACCAGAGAAAAGCGAGCAGCGCGCCCAGCAGCAGAGCAATGCCATAGAGCGGATGCAGCAAAAGCACCGAAACCGCACAGAGGATTACATAACAGATGGTTGTGATCTGTATGATCCTTGTCTGCGCATTTTTTGAAAATCCTGCCACCGTCCCGTTCGCAGACGCCTTTGGAAATGTCACAACAGAAAAACCGCTTAAGGATCGTGAAATCACAAAAATAAACACATAGACAATGACCATTTCTCCCCGCACCATGTCAAGAACACCGTACAGAAGAAAGAAATACGCGGCGCAGATAATGATCGCGAATGCTCCCGCGTGCGAATCCTTCAGAATCTCCAGCCGCTTCTCACGCGGACGCCAGGAACTGAGCGCGTCGGCCGTGTCGAGAAGTCCATCCAGATGGATGCCTCCGCTGACCGCGAGCGGAATCAGCATCAGGCCAGCCGCACGCAGCGGATCATTCACCTGCAGATATGATGCCAGCGCATTCCATCCCAGCGACAGTACGCCGATCACAGCGCCGATCCACGGAAAAAAACACATCACATATTTCATATTCTCTTCCGACCAGTCGCACTGAGCCGCTGGCAGGCGCGAATACATGGAAAAAGCAATATTCAGACTGTTCCACAGACGTTTCATTTCTACCTCCCCCACTGCATTTTCTTCCATTCTTTTCTGAATTCTCTTCGTTACAGTTCACACCTCCACTGAATTCGAGGTGATTTCCGCACATTTTGTGCGGAAATCCCGAGGTCTGAGGCGCGAAATGCCACAAAAGTGGCGAAAGTATCCGGAAAACTTCCTTTTATTTTCCGTCTTTTACTTTCACCGGAATCCCGCAGACAACCTCCGTCACCCTGTCTGCCCGCTGCGCAAGCGCACAGTTTATCGCTCCGAGATAAGCGATATAGCGCATCATCTCCTCGTCGTACGTGATCCCGTCAGAAAAAACTTCATTGGTCACAACAAAAAGATGCTTCACCTGCGCACGCAGACTGTCAATTCCCCGCAGAATGGCTTCCACCGTCTGTTCATGCGCCCCGTTCGTCTCGTACATCTCGTTGGCAGTCAGGTTCGACACGCATTCGAGCAGAACAATCCCATTCTGCGGAAAGGAGAGCTCCGCAAGTCCCGTGTAACATTCCACCGTGCGGAAGCGCTTCTGCGCGCGCAGCTTCCGATGGCGCTCCACGCGCTGTCTGCCTTCCTCCCCGTACGGAATCATCGTGGCGACATAGATTCTCTCTCCCTCGCCCGCGGACAGCACCAGATTCTCCGCATACTCGGATTTCCCGCTGCCGCTGCCTCCTGTAATTACCTGAAACATACCGCTGCCTCCTGACCGAAATTCTGGCCGTTCAATCCCCAGAACATATATCATTGCCCGCGGAAGAATCCTCTCATCACTTCAAGAACGCTTTCGAGCTCTTCCTTCGTATGGGCCGCCGACAGGAACATCGCCTCAAACTGCGCCGGCGCAAGATAAATGCCATGCTCCAACATGTAGTTAAAATATTTCGCGTACATCGCGGTATCCGACGTTTTGGCCGTCTCATAATTGCAGACCGGCACGGATGTAAAAAAGATACAGCCGAGCGATCCGCAGGAAGTTCCCTGCGCCGCAATGCCGGATTCACTCACCAGCTTCTTCACCTCGCCGTAGAACCAGCTTCCCTTCTCATTCAGCTCCGCATAAATCTCCGGGTGCTCTTTCAGGATCGTGAGCTGCGCCATGCCTGCGGCCATCGCAACCGGATTGCCGCTCAGAGTCCCTGCCTGATAGACCGGACCTACGGGCGCCACCTTCTGCATAATCTCACGCTTCCCTCCGTACGCACCGACCGGCATTCCTGCGCCGATGATTTTTCCATACGTCACAAGATCGGCATCCACACCGAAATATCCCTGTGCACCGGTAAATCCCAGACGAAAACCTGTGATCACTTCGTCAAAGATCAGAACCGCGCCGTATTTTGTGCAGAGACTTCGCAGCGATTCCAGAAATCCCGGCGCCGGAGGCACCACGCCCATGTTTGCGCCGACCGGCTCCACAATAACCGCCGCGATCTCATCCGGGAAGGTCTCAAACAGCCGCTCCACGGAAGAAACATCATTGTAGACAGCAGAAAGCGTGTCCGCCGTGCATCCGCGCGGAACGCCCGCACTGTCCGGAATGCCCGCAGTCATCACGCCGGAGCCCGCCTGCACAAGCAGCGCATCCGAATGTCCGTGATAACAGCCCATGAATTTTACAATCTTATCGCGCCCCGTAAATCCCCGCGCAGTGCGGATCGCGCTCATGACCGCCTCCGTCCCGGAATTTACCATGCGGATCATATCAATGTTCGGAATCGAACCACAGATCAGTTCCGCCATCTCTACTTCCCGCTTCGTGGCAGCGCCAAAACTCAGCCCGTCCTCACAGGCCCGGATCACCGCTTCGCGGACTTCCGGCTGATTGTGTCCGAGAACCATCGGTCCCCAGGAACCCACAAAGTCAAGATAAACGTTTCCGTCCTCATCCATCATATGCGTGCCGTCGGCAGACCGGATCATGCGGGGTGTTCCGCCGATCGAGCCGAATGCCCGCACCGGACTGTTCACGCCGCCCGGAATCACGCGGCAGGCACGCTCAAATAAAGCTTCTGATTTTGTCATCCGATCTTCCCTTCTTTCATATAGCGGGCCAGCTCCTGCGCATAGTAGGTCAGGTAAATATCGCAGCCCGCACGGTAAGCCGATGCCGCCGTCTCGCAGACAATCTTTTCCTCATCGATATAGCCGAGCGCCGCGCCTGCCTTGATCATCGCGTACTCGCCGCTCACGCTGTAGGCCGCCACCGGAACCTTCACCGCTTCTTTTACTTTCGTAACCATATCGAGGTAGGACATCGCCGGTTTCACCATCACGATATCCGCGCCTTCCTGCACATCGAGCAGCGCTTCCTTGATCCCCTCGCGGCTGTTATGATAATCCATCTGATACGTCTTGCGGTCGCCAAATGAAGGAGCCGATCCTGCCGCGTCCCGGAATGGTCCATAGAACGCGGACGCGTACTTCACCGCATAGGACATGATCGGTACATTCTGATACCCGTTTCCGTCGAGCAGCTCACGGATCGCAGCCACTCTTCCATCCATCATATCAGACGGCGCAACCATATCTGCTCCGGCCTGCGCGTGGGAAAGCGCGGTCTTCGCAAGCAGCTTCAGCGTCTCATCGTTATTTACATCGTGGCCGCAGAGCACGCCGCAGTGACCGTGTGAAGTATATTCGCACATGCAGACATCCGTGATCAGATACATGTCCGAAAAATCCTTACGTGCCTGGCGGAGCGCTTTCTGAACGATCCCGTCTTCCGCGTACGCGCCGCTTCCGACCTCATCCTTGTAATCCGGAATTCCGAAAAACATCACGCTTGACACACCTGCATCACGCAGCGCCGCGAGTTTCTCCCCCATCGTATCCACGCTGTAGCGGAACTGTCCCGGCATGGTTGGTATCTCTTCGACAATTCCTTCCCCTTCCTTGACAAACATCGGGTAGATCAGCGTTGAGGCGTCCATGCGCGTCTCCCGCACCATTTTTCTGAGAAGTTCTCCATTGCGAAGTCTTCTCGGTCTGATACTCATATTCATTTTCTTTTATCCTCCGTAGTTCTTTCACTCATGACATTGTGCGTATGCACCAGCTCCAGCAGTCTTTCAATCAGGCTGTCGATCGACGCCCGTTCTGACATCCAAGTCTGCATCCCGAGCCGGTCTGCCGCCGCCTTCGTCTGCTTCCCGATGCAGACAGCCTTCACCAGCGAATAATCCATCTCACCAATCGCCGCCGCAAATCCCCGCACTGATGAGGCGCTTGTGAACAGCACATAATGGATACTGCCATCAGCCAGTTCTCCGCGCTCCTGCGTCAGTCCGTCAGTCTCATAACTTGTATTGTAGGTGGCAATGTCGTCGACCCACAGATTCTTTCCCGCCAAAATCTCCGTCAGCTCTTTATTTCCGATCGAAGCGCGCGGGATCAGGATACGCTCATCTCCCTCGCAGATCTCTGCGAGCGCTTTCCCAAGATGCTCCCCGTCAAACACTTCCGGGATCAGGTCGGCATAATATCCATGTTTTTCCAGCTCTTTCTGCGTGCCTCCGCCGATAACCGCAAATTTTACCTTCGCCAGCAGGCGGCAGTCCACCTTCTGACCGGTCATTTCCTCAAAAAATATTCTGACGCCGGTCGGACTCGTAAACACAACCCACTGATATGACGGCAGATTTTTCAGTGCGGCATACAGCCTTTTGTTCTCTTCAATCCTGTCTGTCTGGATCGCCGGAAGCTCCACGACCTCCGCTCCAAGCACGCGAAGTTTCCTGGCCGTCTCGCTGACCAGCTCCCGCGGGCGCGTGAGCAGAATCTTCACTCCGCCGAGCGGCTGCTTCTCATACCAGGAAAATTCTTCCGCCAGGGCACAGACCTTTCCAACCACAATGATCGCGGGTGTTTTTGCGCCGTTCTTCTTTACTTCCTCTTCCAGCGTAGATACCGTCGCCACAACCCGTTTCTGCGCGGCGGTCGTCCCCTGCATCAGCAGCGCCGCAGGCATGTCCGGATCCATCCCGGCTTGAAGTAATCCACGGCAGATCGCGCCAAGCGACGCGACACCCATCAGAAATACCAGCGTGCCTTTTGTGCGCACCAGAGCTTCAAAGTCGATGCCCAGAGAAACCGTGTCCTCTGCCTCACACTCCACAGCCAAATTCTCAGAACCCGCTGTTCCCGGCTGTGTCGTGCACAGCAATTTACCCGATTCTTTCCCAGAATCTCTGCCTGACGCTTCTGATTCTGCAAAACCTTGCTCCCTGCTGCTTTTCTCTGTCTGCCCTGAAAATCCGTCCCTGCGGTGTCCCGTGATGATATGTACCGACGAGCAGTAATCCCGGTGTGTCACAGGAATCCCCTGGTACGCCGGGACTGCCAGCGCCGAAGTCACCCCCGGAACAATCTCATACGGTATCCCCTCTTTTACCAGCAGTTCCAGCTCCTCGCCGCCGCGCCCGAATAAAAACGGATCACCGCCCTTGAGCCGGACCACACGCTTTCCTTCCTTCGCTTTCTGAACAAGGAGTTCATTGATTTTCTCCTGGCGCATCTTGTGATGGCTGGACCGCTTTCCGACGTCGATTGCCTCCGCCTGTTTCGGAATCATATTCAAAATTCCCTGTCCGGCCAGCGCGTCGTAAACCACAACCTCGGCCCTCTCCAGCACTTCGCGTCCCTTTAACGTGAACAGTCCTGGATCCGAAGGGCCGGCGCCGACCAGCCAGACCTTGCCTGTCTCCAAATCTCCCATATTTTTCTCCATTCTTTCAGAATCCGCCCGAACATTCGTCATTCCGCCAGAAATCTCTCTGCGAGTTCACATCCGAGTCTTTCCGGCTCCGCGGCGCTTCCTTCCATTCTCCCGCGATGGAGCTTTCCTGTCTCCTCGTCGAGATACAGCGCGTTCAGACTCATCCCTTTTCCTTCACACTGCGCAAAAGCCGCCACCGGCGTGCTGCAGCTTCCGCCGAGCTGCCGCACAAACGCCCGCTCCGCGAGCGCACAGGCCTTCGCCTCCGCATCCGTATAACCCTCCAGACAGGAATAATCTTCCCCTGCCCTGCCCTGCACCGCGAGGATTGCCTGGCCTGCCGCGGGGATCATCTCCTCTGTTGTGAAATAACGGCTGACACGTCGAAGAAGTCCCAGCCGCTTCAATCCCGCCGCCGCCAGGATCGTCGCGCTGTATTCTCCTTCATCCAGTTTGCGCAGCCTTGTCTGCACATTGCCGCGGATCGTCTTAAATTCCGCCTGCGGATACAGCGCCTGCAGCTGAATCATTCTCCGTCTGCTCGAACAGCCGACCGGTTTCGAAAAGTCAATCTCCTTCTTCCCTTCCGGAAGAACAAGGACATCCCTCGGATCCTCCCGCTTTGAAAACCCGATCAGCGGCAGTTCCTCCGGAAGCTCCATCGGCACATCCTTCAGACTGTGTACGGAAATATCTGAGCGTCCGTCAAGCAGAGCCCGGTCAAGCTCTTTGACAAACAGGCCCTTCCCTCCGATCTTCTCAAGCGCCTGATCGAGGATCCTGTCCCCTGTCGTCTTCATCGTCAGTATCTGTACTTCCAGCCCGGGATTTTTGTTTATCAGATAATCCCGCACCAGTTCCGACTGTATAACGGCAAGCCGGCTTTCACGGCTGCCGATCGTTATCTTATTCCTCATTTTTCTCCAAATCCATCTTATATTTTCATTCCTCATTCATACAGTTTCTCCAGACATTCCAGACACTCCCGGAAGGAGTTTCTGCTGACTCCGTCGCGCAGACCGAACAGCATCTTGTTGACTGCCCTTGACGCAGCCGCCTCGATGTCGCTTTTCAGCTTCATCCGCTCTTCCTGGCCAACCGGCAGCTCTCTCAGCTTTTTCGTCAGCCTGACCTCCACATCGACAGCCGCCTTCTCCCGGATCTCCTGAATCCGCGGAATCACATCGAGGCACTCATACCAGACATAAAATTCATTAATCTGTTCGGCAAGGCATGCATCCGCCTGGCGGATCGCCTCTTTCTGCTCCTCGCTGTGCGCCTCCTCCCGAAAACAGTCGATGTCGTACAGCCGGACGTCAGTCAGTTTCCGCACCGCGGGATCAATATCCCTCGGCACAGCCAGATCGATCACGATCAGCGGTTTTTTCCGCACCGATTCCACCTGTTCTTTCGTCAGCGTGTAATTCGGGCTGACCGTCGCGCTGACCACATAATCACAGTCCCCAAGCAGCTCCAGACGTCTGCCGTAATCAATCCTGCCGCAGTCGCGCGGGATATCGACCACGCCTTTATGGTACTGGCGCACCGTGACCGTGACGTCCGCTCCCTGCGCTTTCAGCTGTATCGCCGCAAGCTTGCCCATCACGCCGTTTCCGATGACCATGCAGGTCTTCCCTGCAAATTCCAGTCCCTCCCGCTTCAGCGTCTCGATCGCCGTCCGGACGACCGACTGATCCGAGTGAGAGAGCACAATACTTGTCTTGATCTTCTTCGCGGCCGTCACCGCCTGACGGAATAACGTCTCCAGCACATGATCCGCCGCATAATGTTCCCGCGCGAATGCGAGCGCGTCGTTTACCTGCGTGACAATCTGATCTTCGCCCAGAATCCGGGACTCCAGCCCCCCGGCCAGCCGGAACAGATGCGTCACGGCCTCCCTTTCTTCCCGAAAAACGAAATACGGGCGGTATTTGTCCGGATTCACCTCGCGGATCCGGCACAAGAGTTCAAAAATCGAACCCTCAAACGCTTCCCCCGTGCTGACCCACAGTTCCATCCGGTTGCAGGTCGAGATCATGACACAGCCCTCGATCCCTTTTACCTGCTTCAGGATTTCCAGTGCTTCCGCCATACGCGTTTTTGTAAATGAAAATATGGTACGTATATCAATCTCCGCCACGTTGTGGTCGATTCCTGTCATTTGAATTCCCATCGTCTATCTTATCTCCTGTATACTGACGCCTGCACAGCATTTTAATTACAGTTCACGCCCAGCCGTCCCGCAAGGTAGTAACTATTTTTCCCTGAAATCAGCGACATCCGCCTGATCCGGGCAAAATATCAGTTCTGTGCGGCCAACAGTTTTACGGCCGCTTCCGTGTGAGCAAGCAGAAGTTCCCGTATCTCCCGGTATTCTCCAAGTCCTCTCAGGATACACTCCACCTCAAATCCCTCCTGCTCAAACCGCGTCTTCCACGAATCCTCATCATCTCCCGCGAGATCATTATTCGCGTGATCACCCGCCACAATCATAAAGGGGGCAAGCAGAACCCTTCGCGGAGAACAGGCTTTCACTGCCTTTATCAGAGACTGAATCGTCGGGTAGGCCTCGACCGTCCCCATAAATATATTCGGATATCCCAGATCCTTAAACTGATAATCAAGCGCCGCGTAAATGGCATTGGAAAAATGTTCCGTCCCGTGTCCCATGAGGACAAGCGCCTCATCGTCAGCTGGATGCAGCTCCCGCACCACCGCCTTGATCACCTTCTCATTATCCTCTGCAAAAGTCAGAAGCGGAGCGCCAACCACAATCTGTTCAAATTCCTCCTGGTATGCCATCGCATCCGACGTCATCAGATCATTCTCAATCCCGTTCAGGACATGCGTCGGCTGAACGACCACTTTCCGGATTCCGTCCGCTTTCATCTGCTTCATCGCTTCTTTTACGTCAAAAATCCGGATCCCGTCGCGCTTTTGCAGCTTTCTGCGAATCATCCCGCTCGTCCACGCGCGGTACACGCGATACTGTGGATAGGCCGCCTGAATGTCTTTCTCAATCTGTCCGATCGTCACGGCACACGTATCCGCATAACTTGTCCCGAAGCTGACGACCAGAATCGCTGTATCCGTTGTCCCCTTTCCCGTCATTTCACCCATTTTCCTCTTCCTCTCATCCTGATTTATAGTCCGGTTTCGGGATTGGGAACTCCCCTGTGCCTCAAACTGAGGGAAGAAAGCATTTTTTGCGCGAAACGCTTTTTGCATCACAGGAAATCCGCCGGAATTTCCCGCAGAACACAAAAAGGCACCCCTCACAGGATGCCTCACATCAACGTCACAACGCCTATTTCCCCATCCCGGAAATTTTCTTACTAAAACTCCGATACAAATTACCGCAAATATCCTGACTTGGCCTCTCCCTTGAGGACACCTTCCCGGCATCTGCCAGTGGTTCCGCGCTCTGTGAAACACGGAAGTCTGAATCTGTCCGTGAAACTTC
The DNA here is from genome assembly GCA_947588845.1 of uncultured Lachnospiraceae bacterium. GTDB lineage: Bacteria > Bacillota > Clostridia > Lachnospirales > Lachnospiraceae > Choladousia. The sequence goes on along the minus strand of CANQAR010000037.1, from coordinate 5,423 downwards.
TGCGCGCCTGTCCCTTCGTCCGCCTTACAGTAGTGGTGGCTGTTCCGGATTCTCACCGGATTCCTTGCTTGCGTAAATCCGCACAGCCGCAGAAGATCTGCGGATTCTCTGTGCGATATCTGATCGAAATTCTCTTTTCAATTTTCCCATTTCGCCGCACAAACTTATCTGCCTGCAAAAAGCAAGATACTCTGTGCTGCACACTTTCATCCAACTATACCTCATGGCTGGAGAATTGTCAAGAAAATAGGATTTTTACACAATATTGTACAATATTATGGTTGCTTCCGAAACTTTTTACTCTTTATAGCCCGTCTCCAGATTTACGACCTGCGCCAGCGGTTCCCCCGCAAAATAGCGTTTCAGATTTGCCGCGAACAGATCCACGATCTGCTCCAGTGTCTCCGGAAGCGAGAATCCTCCGGAGATATGCGGAGTGACAATCGCGTTCGGCGCATTCCAGAGCGGATGATCCGCGGGAAGCGGCTCCGGATCCGTCACATCGACCGCCGCTCCCGCAATGCGGCCCTCATAAAGCGCGTCGGAAAGAGCGTCCGTATCGATCGCCGTGCCCCGCCCCACATTAATGACGACCGCGTTCTTTTTCAAAAGCGCAATCCTCTCCCGGTTCAGCACATGGTATGTGGAAGCATTCGCCGGAAGGGTCATTGCGACGACGTCCGCCTGCGGCAGAAGCTCATCAATCTGATCCATGAAATAAAGACCATCCAGCCAGTCGGGACATTCGGTTTTCCGCCGTTTGATTCCAAGCACCCTGCAGCCAAGACCTTTCATCTTTTTCCCGAACTTTGACCCGATATCCCCCAGACCGACCACCAGCACGGTCGAACCCTCGATCACGCCCACAAATCCCTCATTTCTCCAGGTATGGGAGAGCTGGTTTATCCGGTACAGATGAAGTTTTTTGCGCAGCTCGAACAGGCAGCCGATCATGTGCTCCGAGATCGCAAGTCCGTACGCGCCGGAAGCGTTCGCGAGAACGGCTCCCTCGGGCAGCCGTCCCGGCTCGCAGTAGCCCTCCGTGCCGGCATTATTCAGCTGGATCCATTTCAGATTTTTACAGTAAACAAGCTGCTCGGGCGTCATCAGATTTCCGAGGATAATATCAGCGCGTCCCAGGACCTCCGGCGTGAGATCCCGACGCTGACAACAGCATAAATTATGTCCCGGTGCCGCCGCGGAGAGCTTGTCCATCTGCGTCTGCGTCAGCTGTGGTGTGATCAATATATTCATCTGTTTGTTTCCATCCTTTCTCTGCGTAACGTGTTCATCTTTTCCTTCTCCACTCCTGTCTTGCCTGTTTCAGAGAATCTACCTTTCTCTGTGTAACGTATTCGTCTTTTCTTTCACAGCTTTTCCACCGCGGCTCTTCTTCATTGTCTGTCAAAGCAGTCCCAAATCCCGTCCCAGGGCCCACAGACCTTTGCGCTACATCTCTTCCCGGAATCTGCGCATAAACAGCACATACAGCACCACCAGCGCAATTGCCGTCGCGATCCAGCTGAGCGGGTACACCATCATCAGTGTATTGAAATTCGGAGATATCCGGAAGATCGTATATACCCAGGTGATCCGGATTCCGCACACACCGACAAACGTGATCAGCGCCGGCATCAGCGAATAGCCATACCCTCTCATGGCGCCGGACATAATCTCCATGACGGCGTTCACAGCTTCCGCCGCAAGAATATAGCGGAGCCGGATGATCCCGTATGAGGCGATTGCCGGATCGCTGTTGAATATTCCAAGCAGCGGCCTGCCGAATCCAAGAATCAGAAACGATACGGCGGCCGTGATCCCCACATCAAGCGCAAGACTGATTCTTGTGACTTTCCGGCAGCGCGAAATATTCCTCGCCCCGTAATTCTGCCCGACAAACGTCGTGCACGCCTGCCCGAAGGAATTTACCAGATAATAAGCGAGGATTTCGATGTTAAACGCCGCCGAGGAGGCCGCCATCACATCTGCTCCCAGGCTGTTGATCGCCGACTGGATACAGAGATTCGAGATGGAAAACACCATGCTCTGCAGTCCTGCCGGAAGTCCGATTCGAACAATCGAACCAAGCACATCTGTGTGAATCCGTATTTTTTTCGTGTCAACCCGAATGAGATCTTTCCTGCGCCGCAGCATGAGAAACAGCATCCCGGAGCTCACCAGATTGGAAATCACCGTCGCCGTCGCCACACCGTCCACCGTCATGCCGACGACAAGGACGAAAAACAGGTTCAAAATAACATTGATCACGCCGGAAACGAACAGGCAGATCAATGGCGTCCGCGTATCTCCCTGACTTCGGAAAATGGCCGACTCAAAATTATAAAGAAAAATAACAGGAAGGCCAAGCAGATACACGCGCAGATACAGGACCGCCATGTCGAACACTTCATCCGGCACGGAGAGCAGCCGCAGAAACGGCGGGGCGATCAGTTCTCCAAGCAGCGTGATCAAAAGGCCACTGACCACAGCAAACAATACGGATGTATGAACACTCTTAGAGACCCCGTTCTCGTTTCTCTCCCCGGTAAATTTGGAGATCACCACATTCGCGCCGAGCGCGATTCCCACAAATCCGTTCACAAGCAGTCCGATTACCGGACTGTTGCTCCCCACGGCCGCCATGGCATTCTTCCCGGCAAACCGTCCGACCACCGCGACGTCCGCCGCGTTAAAAAGCTGCTGCAGCATGCCCGTTGCCGCCAGAGGAAGGGCAAATGTCAGCAGCTTATCCGCAATACTTCCATTCAGCATATCCATATTGGATTGTTTCATGTTTCCATCTTCTTCCGTTTTTTATTCTGTACAATATTTGACGTCTGCTGCAAACGCACCGTCACGCCGGACAAAAATAATTTCTGTCCAATATACGATGATACACCCGGTATGCCGTTAAATCAACCATATTTTACATCTCCAAAATTTAAAGAATATCCTTCAGCTTTCCGCCGGAAAAGAAAAAAATCCGGTCTGTCAAAAAATCTATTCCGTCCGGAGCGGCTTTCGCTGCATCCCGGAGTATTTCCAGAATCGTCTCGTCGGCGTCCTCATTTCCAGTGAGCGGGATAAGATAGAATCGGGTTCGAAACAATGGAAGCAGATAAAAAGATGATTTTGTCAGATTCTCAAGTTTTGTCCATGAACTGTCTTTCAAAAGCAGACTGCACCAGGTCAGTTTTCTGACCAGAGTGTTCTCACTGCTTTCCTTTTTAGAAGCGGAAATCGGATCAAGTATCATCACTTCGCTGATACCGATATTTTTTTGGGAAATGTAAGTGAGGAAATCTTCCTGGATGATGTTACAAAGAGCGGTCTCACACAACTGTGTTTCACTGATTTTCATTTTCTGAAGAAGGCTGCGGCTTACCGGAATCCACTTATGGTACCCTTTGAAGCTGACATTCCGGGACCAGTCGATGATGTACTTCACACGTATTCCATTCCATTTTGTTTCCGGAACATCATCCAAAAGCAGTCTGGTCAGCTGGTCTGCGTCATCCCACGCCATCGACTCCGCCAGCTGATCCCGTATTTCTTCTTCTGTTTTATTCTCTGTCCAGGCAGATTTGCCCATCAGATACGGGATGATAAAAGAGCGGAGCCCCAGAAAGCTCCCGTTATGTATAAGTTTCGCGGCTTCCCATTCATGCCTGTGTATCCTGATCCTGGGAAGAGGCGGGGATGTTTTGTCCGGGTACATTTTATCAGAGTCCATTTCACAGTTGTTATTTATAACTTCCATAGAATCATTCTGCATATACCGCCATCTCCTTTCGTTCCTGTTACTGCACAGGAGAGAAATATCTGCACTCCAGACCTTTGCCGAAAAACAACAAACAGAGATAAAAACTCACTGTAAAATTTTATCTCTGTTCACTGTCAATATAAATTATTTAACAAATTTCCATGAAAACAAAATCTCTTCTGACTCCGGCGTCATCATATCCCGGTGCTTCCGAATCCTCCTTCTCCCCGTTCTGTCTCCGACAGCTCATCCGCCTCAGTGAAATCAACTGTCATATACGGGAGAATGATCAGCTGGGCAATCCTGCCCCCGTCCGCTATTGTCTGAAGTTCGCCGGAATCATTATGCAGCGGCACGAAAATCTCACCCCGATAGTCAGAATCAATGACTCCCACACAGTTTGCCGGCCGCAATCCCTTCTTTGCCGCCAGCCCGCTCCGGGCAAAGACCGCTCCGAAGTATCCGTCCGGAATCTCAACCGCGATCCCTGTTCCGATCTTCGCCGTTTCTCCCGGCCTGATCTCCAGCGCCGCGGAACCTGTCTTTGCGTACAGATCGTATCCCGCCGCCTGGCCGCTCCTTCTCGTCGGGATTCTTGCATCCTGGTCAAGTTTTTTTATTCTTATCTCCAGCTTCGCCATCCGCCTGATTCTCCTTGTCTGCCCTCTTCGTTCCCGCAAAGCACACTTTTTACTCATGTTAAAAAATAGTAGTACCTTTTATTTCTGATACTACTATTTCGATATCCGTCTTAATTTGCTGCCGGCATTTTTATTCTGAGGATTATTTTATTCCCCAGCTCTCTCCATCCTGAATATGTTTCACAACATTGCTGATAATATTGGCCTTCGTCCATCTCATTCCATTGTCAAACACGTAGCGCACACCCTGGGCATCCTCACTCTGACCGATACAATGGATTGTGTTTTTCCCAAGTTTTAAAGTTGTCCCTCTTTTAATATCATAATTGTTAATATACTGCTCCAGTTCATGAATCTTCATAATCTGCCACTCCTTAAAATAATCTTTTGCCTCAGTACTCCGCCATCTTCCCTTTTTGAAAACTCCAAAGTAACACTGAGGATATTATAAAACACCCTTAAACACATTTCAATTAGCAGTTTTTACTAAAAATCAATATGTTTAAGGATGTTTTGAGGCCCTTTATTCAGTAATTATCAACAAAAATAATCCTTTATTTGTAGTTGACGATCTTTCCGAACTCTTCCTTGAGGGAAGCGCCGCCTACAAGACCTCCGTCGATATCCGCCTGAGCAAACAGATCCGGAGCTGTCTTCGCGTTTACGGAACCGCCGTACTGGATACGGATTGCCGCTGCTGTCGCGTCATCATAGATCTCTGCGATGCACTTGCGGATCTCTGCGCATACTTCCTGCGCCTGCTCAGTCGTAGCGGTCTTGCCTGTTCCGATTGCCCAGATCGGCTCGTAAGCGATGACTGCCGTCTTTGCCTGATCTGCCGTTACATTCAGGAAGCCAACCTTCACCTGCTGACGGATCCAGTCCATCGTGATTCCCTGCTCTCTCTGCTCAAGAGACTCGCCGCAGCACATGATCGGCGTAATGCCGTGCTCAAATGCCTTGAGCATCTTCTTGTTGACTGTCTCGCTCGTCTCAGCGAAGTACTCTCTTCTCTCTGA
>CANQAR010000036.1 GCA_947588845.1 uncultured Lachnospiraceae bacterium | reverse complement strand
ATGAATTTACAGACAGCTTTTCGGAATTTTTTCAAACAGCCAAAAACGGGGTTTCCAAAGTTCAAATCAAAAAAGTCGAACCGCAAAAGTTATACGACAAACTATGTAAATGGAAATATTTTTATTTCCGATGGGCATATCAGACTGCCTAAAACCGGTTTTGTAAAAATGAAGCAGCACAGATCCATACCATCCGATTACAAACTGAAATCCGTGACAGTAAGCCAGGCCCCAGGCGGAAAGTATTATGTCAGCATTTTGTTTGAGTACGAAAACCAAGTGCAGCAGCAAATGCCGGCAACTTTTTTAGGGCTTGATTTTTCCATGCACGGATTATACATGGACAGCAATGGTTATGAGCCTTGTTATCCGGGATATTACAGACAGGCCGAAAAGAAACTAAAAAAGGAACAAAGAAAATTATCCCTTATGCAAAAAGGCTCCAGGAACCGCGGCAGGCAGCGTATCAGGGTGGCCAGACTCCATGAAAAGACTGCAAATCAACGCAGGGATTTTTTACATAAACAATCCAGACAAATAGCCGATGTTTACGATTGTGTATGCGTAGAAGATCTTGATATGAAAGCGATGTCGCAGGCTCTTAATTTCGGTAAATCCGTGGCTGATAACGGCTGGGGTATGTTCACAACATTTCTGCGATATAAGCTTGCCGATTCAGGCAAACAGTTTGTAAAAACAGATAAGTTTTTTGCAAGCTCTCAGATCTGTAATATCTGCGGCTGTAAAAATCCTGATACAAAAGACCTGTCTGTCAGAGAATGGGATTGTCCTCAATGCGGAACTCATCATAACAGAGATATAAACGCCGCAATCAATATCAGAAACGAAGGTATGAGATTAGCATTTGCATAAATAACTATAAATATAAAACCGTGGGACGCACGGGGTTAGCTCGCTTATGCTTAGTACATTGGTACTATCGAACGAGAACCAAACCTGCCATTGCGGTGGGAAGCCCCCACCTCTTCAGGTGGGGGAGGATGTCACGAAATTCTTCTGACAAAGCATTTACCAGTTCGCCTATTTGAAGCAGACACAGGCAGCAAGCGTTACGATACGTATGGCTGGAAACGAAGGTTTCATAACTTTTTCCAAAAAGATCAACCGTTTCATCCGTCTGATTACAATATTCAACAATATGAAGCAAAACATTTTTATCTCGCGTTGCGATCATACAAAAGTACCTCTTCTTCCTTAATCGTATCAAGGAAAGATTTATCAAGACTGCCTGTTGTCAATAAATCAATTTTTTTATTTAAAGAAGCCTCTAAATCAAGCAGCAGCCCACCAAGTGCCCAACCTTTTATTTGTCCGCGGTCGATTCGCAGATCAATGTCACTATTTTCATCAGCGCTGCCCCGTGCATAGGAACCAAAAAGAAAAACGCGTTCTGCACCGTATTTCATTCCGAGATCGGTCACAGCTGTTTTTATTTGATTGATATTTAATATGTTTTTCATTTTTTCCTCACCTCACAATTCTTTGATTTCCGCAAATAAAGAACATTCACACACCCGCGTGTGTCTGGCAAATACGAAAGACTCACAAACAGCCTTTTGTTTAGTGAAAAGGCAAGATTTTTCTGCCTTTATTATATGCGGTACAATTCGGAAAATCAAGTGACATACTCCCACTTCTTGCTAAAAGAGGTTAAATGGAATAGAATCCATAAAATATTGATTTTTAATAAAAAATGGAATATATTCCATTTACTTTCATTTTCTGATTTGACTGGAAGAAAGAGAGCTATATGCAGAGAATAGAGCGAAAAGATTTCCGCACCCGAATATTTAAAACCCGCCCGCGAGTCCTGTACGCAGAATTCAAAGATGTCCGTTGATACAGACCCGAATCCCGCGTCAGCCCCCGCTGACGGGCCCTGAAAAAGAAGCCTGACTCATGCGCGGACAGATGAAGCTTTGCAGATAATACTCTCATACGGCCGCAGCGCCAGCTTTCCCCTGTCTGTCCGGATTCCCTGATAATTTCCCAGCAGTTTTTCACATGCCGCGTCATCCCAGGCAAAATCCGGAATCACTTCTTTTTCTGTGAAATTATTGAATACCAGAATCTCCTGATCGCCCAGAATGCGCCGGTACGCGAAAATGGCTTCCTGGCCGCGGCAGAGAAATTCGATTTTCCCATCCTTGACAGCCGGTTCCGATTTTCTGAGCCTGATAAGCTCTTTATAGTAATTCAGAATGGAATCCGGATCTTTTTCTTCCTGTTCTGCGTTGATATAAGAACTGTTCTGCGGAAGATCAATCCAGGGCTGGCCGCTGGAAAATCCCGCATACTTTCCGGAAGTCCACTGCATCGGCGTCCTGCCGTTATCCCGGGATCGGGCTCTCAAAACTTCCATGGCTTCCTGTTCTGACTTTCCGCGGCTCCTCATGATCTCATAATAATTTTTGCTTTCCACATCACGGTACTGGCCGATTTCTCTCAGAAATCCGCTGGTCATTCCCAGTTCCTCCCCCTGAAAAATATAAGGGGTTCCCCGCAGCATATGAATGCAGGACGCCAGCATTTTCGCGGATTCTTTCCAGTATCTTTTCTCATCCCCCAGGCGGGATACGATCCGCGGCTGGTCATGATTGCACCAGAACAGCGCATTCCAGCCGTCCGCCTGCTGCATCCCAAGCTGCCATTTCTCCAGCAGTTCTTTCAGAACTCTGTAATCCGGTCTGCAGAGCTCCCATTTATCCCCATTTTTGTAATCAATCTTCAGATGATGAAAATTAAATACCATGGACAGTTCTTTTTCCATGGGATTTGTATACCGAATACAGTTTTCCAGAGAAGTAGACGACATTTCTCCGACCGTAATCATATCACTGATGCCTGTATCGGCAGTCAGCTCCTTCAGATATTCATGTACATGAGGGCCGTCTGTGTAGAATCTCCTTCCATCACCGTCCTTCTCGCTGCAGAATATTTTCGGCTTTGAGATCAGATTCACCACATCAAAGCGAAATCCTTTCACGCCCTTTTTTTTCCAGAAGCGGATCACATTTTTCAGTTCTTCGCGCACCTCGGGATTATCCCAGTTCAGATCCGCCTGCGTTCTGTCAAAAAGATGCAGATACCATTTTTTCAGATGCGGCACATATTCCCACGCACTGCCGCCAAACTTGGATTCCCAGTTGGTCGGCGGCCCACCCGGACCGCCTTCCCTGAAAATATAGTAATCCAGATACTTCGGATCTCCGGCCAGAGCTCTCTGAAACCAGTCATGTTCCGTAGACGTGTGATTGAGCACCATATCCAGCATCAGGCCAAGTCCTTTCCGGTCCGCCCGACTGACCAGTTCGTCAAAATCTTCCATTGTCCCAAACATTGGCTCCACAGAGTAATAGTCCGAGATATCGTAGCCGCTGTCCCTCTGAGGCGACCGGTAAAACGGCGTCAGCCACAGATAATCCACGCCAAGTCCCGCCAGATAATCCAGCTTTTCCGTGATTCCCTTCAGATCCCCGATTCCATCCCCGTTTGAATCCTTAAAGGACTTTATATAAATCTGATAAACAACATTATCCTTAAAATCCATTTGTGCCTCCTGCTGTTATTTCAGGGAAATGACCGTATCCTGTCCGGCTTTCACGTCAATTCCCGTATGGAATTCCAGGCTGACACCCTCCGCTTCCTCTGTAACCACCAGCATTGTGGTCGCGGGATGTCCTGCTGCCAGTATTTTCTTTTTATCAAAGGAAATCAGCCTGTCTCCACGCTTTACTTTATCTCCGGCTTTCACATGGGCGGTAAAGCCGTCTCCGTTCATGTCTACCGTATCAAGCCCGATATGAAGCAGAAGCTCCATTCCGTTTGGCAGGGACAATCCGCAGGCATGGTTGCTGCCCTCCATCACAATGCTCACTTCGGCGTCGGCAGGCGCTACAAGCACTTCATCCGTCGGCTCGATCGCCACGCCGTCCCCGAGCGTTTTCTGTGAGAATACTTCATCCGGAACTTCCGTGATGTCAATGACTTTTCCGGAAAGAAATGCCGTTATTTCCTTCACTTCCGCTGCTTTTTCTGTACTGTCCGCATCATTTTTCTCCGAAATTTCCGTTTCCGCCGCCCTCACAGAGCCGATCCCTTTTCTCTTTCCGACAATTACCGTCAAAATGAACGGCACTGCCACCGCAATCATCATACAAAGTGCAAAAGATGCCATGGAATCAGGCTGAATGGAAAGAATTCCCGGAAGTCCGCCCACGCCAATCGCGTTAGCCGTCGTTGCCGTTCCCACGCAGACGACTGCCGCACAGGCAGAACCGATCATGCCGCAGACAAATGGAAAGCTGTATTTCAGGTTAATACCGAAAATGGCCGGCTCCGTGACTCCGAGATAACAGGAAATACAGGAAGGAACATTGACTTCCTGAGCATCCGCATCTTTCTTCTGAAGCCAGATCATCCCCAGCACAGCGGAGCCCTGCGCAATATTGGAAAGTGCGATCATCGGCCAGAGCATTGTGCCGCCGAAATCGGCGATCAGCTGCATGTCAATCGCATTGGACATATGATGAAGTCCCGTAATCACCAGCGGTGCATAGACAAAACCGAACAAAGCGCCGAAGACAACCTTGAAGGAACCGGAAATGCCTGCGTATACGACAGATGAAATGGCAGAGCCGATCTTCCAGCCGATGGGACCAAGTACAAAGTGAGCCGCGATCACGGCCAGTACAAGACTGCAGAACGGGACGACAATCATCGAAACTACCTGCGGCGTGATTTTCCTGAAAAACTTCTCAAGATAAACCAGAGTGAACGCCGCCAGAATTGCCGGGATTACCTGCGCCTGATAACCGATCATGTTTACACGGAACAGTCCAAAATCCCAGTAAGGAATGTCAGCGGCTGCCGTCGTCGCCACTGAGTATGCGTTCAGGAGCTGACCGGACACCAGGGTAAGTCCAAGTACAATTCCAAGCATCTGTGTCGTTCCCATCTTTCGCGTAACGGACCAGCAGATTCCGACCGGCAGCATATGGAACACCGCCTCGCCGATCAGCCAGAGAAAACCGTCAAGCCCCGCCCAGAACTGATTCAGGTCGCAAAGCGTCTTCGTCCCATTCTCAAACAGATACAGGCTATCAATACAATTTCGGAAACCGAGAATCAAACCGCCCGTGATCAGAGCCGGAATCAGCGGAGCAAAGATCTCGGCAAGCGCCGACATAATCCTTTGAAGCACATTCTGGTTCTGCTTCGCCGCTTTCTTTACCTGATCCTTGGAGACGCCCTCCACTCCGGATACCGCAGTGAAATCTTTGTAAAATTCAGAAACGGTATTGCCTATGATGACCTGAAACTGCCCTGCCTGCGTGAAGCTTCCCTTCACCACCTTCATTGCCTCAATACCTGGCACATCCGCTTTTGCCGGGTCATTCAGTACAAAACGCATCCTTGTCATGCAGTGAGAAACTGCCGCGATATTTTCCTTCCCGCCAACCAGTCTCAGAAGCTGTTCGGAATCCTGCTGATACTTACCCATATGTTTTATCCTCCTTTTTTATCTTGTTTGAACAAGTATGGTTATGTTATAGCATACTTGTTTGAACAAGTCAATGTTGTTTAAACAAGTTTTTGAGATTTGTGAAATACATACAAAAATACGCTTGCATTTTGTACATTTTTACAGTATACTGTGTGGGATGTTGTTTAAACAAGACAGGGGGATTTCTATGCCGAAAGCAAAGTACGAAGATATCTATCATAATCTGAAAGAGAAACTTGAAAATGAAACATGGCCGTATGGTTCCCTGCTCCCCTCCGAGAATACGCTCGTATCCGTCTATGAATGTTCCCGGAACACGATCCGCAGGGCGCTCTCCAGTCTGGCTGAAGAAGGCTACATTCAGTCCATCCATGGAAAAGGCGTCCGGGTCATTTATCAGCCCCTGGAACGTACTGCTTTTACTGTGGGCGGCATCGAATCTTTCCAGGAGACCGCCCGGAGAAACCACTTCCAGCCGGCCACAAAGGTCATCCAGTTTTCTGTGGTTCCTGCCGATGAAGCCATGGCAAAAGAAACCGGATTTGCCATGGGAGAAGAATTGTTTTTTCTGCGGAGGGTCCGTTGCATAGACGGAAAAGCGCTGATCCTTGACATTAATATTTTTCTGAAGGCCCTTGTCCCCGGGCTGACGCCCGAGATCGCGGAAAAATCCATCTACGAATATATTGAAAACAAGCTGGGAATGCAGATCGTCACCAGCAAAAGAAAGATTACCGTGGAACGAGCCTCAAAGACAGACCGGGAATGTCTGGATCTGGGCGACTATGACTGCCTGGCCGTCATCACAGGCCAGACATTCAATTCGGACGGAATCATGTTCGAATACACGCAGTCCCGCCATCATCCGGATTACTTCTGTTTTCAGGATACGGCGATCCGAAAAAGATAATCTGTGCTAATCTTATGATAACGACAGGGACAGAAAGGAGCGTGCTGGATCATGATGAAAAGACTGCCTGTTGGGATAGAATTTTTTGAAGATTTTTTCAGAGACAACTTTTATTATATTGACAAAACCATGTTCATCGCGGAGCTTTTACAGGAACTGGGGAAAGTGAACCTTTTCACGCGGCCGCGCCGTTTTGGGAAAACGCTCACCCTGGACATGCTGAAATGCTTTTTTGAGACTGGCTGCGACAGAACCTTATTTGATGGACTGAAGATCTCTCAGGAAAAGAAATTGTGCGAAAAATATATGGGACAGTTTCCGGTGATCTCAATTACTTTGAAAGGCGTGGAAGGCCTGGATTACCAGTCTGCGTGCTCGGCCATGCGCTATGTGATCGGAACAGAAGCTTCCAGGTTTTATTTTCTTGCGGAAAGCAACCGGCTTACAGAGGAAGAAAAAAACAGATACCATGCACTAATAGAGGTCGACAGACAAGGGGGGGGCACTATGAATAATGCGGCCCTGTCTGCGAGTCTGAAAACCCTCTCCCATCTCCTTGCGAAGCACTATGACAGGAGAGTGATCCTGCTGATCGACGAGTACGACGTCCCCCTTAACAAGGCATTTCAGAATGGGTATTATGAAGAAATGATCTCTCTTATCCGGGGGATATTCGGCGATACTCTGAAGACAAATCCAGATCTGTACTTCGCGGTGATCACGGGATGCCTGCGCATTTCAAAGGAGAGCATTTTTACCGGACTGAACAACCTCAGCGTCATGACCGTGACGGATGAATATTTCAATGACAGCTTCGGCTTCACGGAAGAAGAAGTAAAGGAACTGCTGGCCTACTACGGCCGGGAGGAAGCCTTCCCTGTCATGCGCGACTGGTATGACGGATACCGGTTTGGCGAGGCCTCGGTCTACTGCCCCTGGGATGTAATCAAATATACACAGGCCCTGCGGAAGAACGCAAAGGCCATACCAGAAAACTACTGGGCCAACACCAGCGGAAACGATATGGTCCGGCGCTTTATCGACAAAGCGGATCGAAGCACAAAGGACGAGATTGAGCAACTGATCGCCGGTGAATCAATCATAAAAGAGATTAAACCGGAATTAACGTACCGGGAACTGGACAGCAACATCGCCAATCTCTGGAGTGTGCTGTTCACTACCGGATACCTGACCGCCGCGGAGCGTATTTCCGCGAGGGAATACCGGCTTGCTATCCCGAACGCGGAAGTCCGGGATCTGTTTGTCACACAGATTCGGGAATGGTTCCAGGAAAGTTCCGCTGCGGATCTGTCCCGGATAATGAAATTCTGTGAGGCGTTTCCGGAGGGCAATGCGGAGCAGATCGAGGAGATGCTGCGGGACTATCTCTGGGATTCGATCAGCGTGCGGGACACCGCAGTAAGAAAAAACAGAAAGGAAAACTTTTACCACGGAATGCTTCTGGGTCTTCTGAAAAACAGGACGGACTGGCTGATCCGGTCGAATGCGGAGCTGGGAGAGGGGTATTGCGATATCATGGTATGTACGCCGGAGCGAACGGGCATCGTGATCGAATTGAAATACGCGGAGGATGGAGATCTGGAAAAAGGATGCCGGGAGGCGCTTGCTCAGATTGAGGAGAAAAAATACGCGGATACCTTCGAATACTGGGATATGAAAAAGCTGGTCCGGTACGGGATAGCTTTCTGCCGGAAAGAGTGCAAAGTAACTGTAGAAAAGTAAACTTTTTCGTCAAGACAAGGCGGAGGAAGGAGACAATGTGGCAGCATCGCTGACTGAAGCTGTGTGCCAGTGACACACGTTTAGCGTAGACCGGAACGGAATGCAGACCACCAAAGCACAGCTGGTGCAGAAACTTCACCGTTAATTGCACAGGGCAGTACTTAAAAAACGGAAATTATCTTCCATCCACAAAACATTTATCCCTGCTCCCGTCTTCTGTACTCCGTCGGACTTATTCCGCAGACATTGCGGAACGCCCTTGAAAAATTCAGAGCATCCTCATACCCTACCCTCCAGGCAATGTCCTTCACGGGAAGATCCGTCGACTGCAGAAGGCGGAAGCTTTCCTTCATCCGCACCTGAATAATATAATCCTGCGGGGAACAGCCGACATATTTATGGAAGCCTGTCGTGAGATAGCTTCTGCTGAATCCGATATATTCAATTACATCCGACACCCGGATCGATGCGTAATTCTTCTCAATAAACTCTTTGGCGCGTTTTATGTAGGTTTCCAGCGTATGCTTGTTGTGTTTTTCAAACCGTTCTCTCCTGATCCCAGCCGCCTCCATCGCTAGGGAGAGAAACTCCAGCAGAATTCCCCTGCGCCTTAAATCATAGATATAATTCATCTCAAGGGTTTCGTGCATGCGGCCGATCAGCGCGTAAAATTCCTGCGGAGCTACATTCGAATCCAGGCAGTAGACTCCGTCCGTAAACCCGATCTCCTCGGACAGATGGGCGGCTTCCGTTCCTTTGTAAGTGACCCAGCAGTATTCCCATGGAGTCGTCTGATCCGCAGTGTACTGAACCACCTCATTATCCTTCAGCAGAAACATCTGTCCGAAATGCGGGTGGAACGTCTTTCCTCCCGCGGTCAGCGTGCCGGAACCGGAGAGAATCACGTGCAAATGATAGCATTCCCGAAGCTCGGGACCGTAACTTACGCCTGGATCCACCCGCTCTACGCCGCAGGCGATCAGACAGATGTCTCCCGTCTGATCGTGATCATACTCGATACACCGATAATGCTTGTTCCTCCTGGCGGTGTCTTTTACCATCATCATCACAGGTCATCCCTCCTTCTCTGTCACGTCCTCATACCAACACTTTTTTCGCCTCTTTGCCGCTGCCGTCTTTTGTTCTGTCAGTTCCTCTCTTCCCGCTGTCGCTTTTTGTTCCTCCAATTTCAGTTTCTCTTTTCCCGCTGCCGTCTTTTGTTCTGTCAGTTCCTCTCTTTCCGCTGCTGCTCCTTATTCCGCCAATTCCATTCTTCTCTTTCCGCTGCCGTCTTTTGTTCTGTCAGTTCCTCTCTTCCCGCTGCCACTCTTTGTTCCGTCAGTTCCTCTCTTTCCGCTGCTGCTCCTTATTCCGCCAATTCCATTCTTCTCTTCCCGCTGCCGTCTTTTGTTCTGTCAGTTCTGCTTCTTTGCCTCCGGGACGACCGCCCTGTTGTTTTGCAGCAGCCGTTGTTCTATTACCTGCCTGCCAGTTTTGCCCTGTACACTTTACAGCCATGCGCCTCCACAGTCGGAGAACAGATTTCCCTGTAAAATCCAGCTTCCTTATGCGTCAGGCAGTCGTAGAGCGACAGGCCTAGTCCGGAAGCCGCCGGAAGTCCCAGATCCCAGAACGGCAGACTGACTTTGGCCGGCTTTTCCCCAAAGTTGAAAAAGCCGAGCGCCAGACTTCCGTCCGAGAGAGGTTTGACCAGAATAAACGCATCCTCATTTGCGTAAGCAGATATCCGGTAACAGCTCTTTGCTTCGGGATCCTGATTGATCGCGATCAGATCCCGGTTCTGCAGGATCTCTTTTGCTTTTCCGGATACAGTCCGGATATCACAGCCCATGATCAGCGGAGAACTCATCATCGACCAGAGAGCAAAATGCGTCTCATATTCCGTATCGGTACAGCCGGCTTTTCCTCCGGCAAGCGAGGTCTCGGGGTTCATTCCTGCCCCGTACATGCCGACAACCAGCATATCCATATCATTGAAGCAGTGGGATGCTGTACAGCACTGATGCGCAAGCTGGGACAGCGCAATGCTTTTAATCGAATTCCAGGAATCCGTGATATCGATCGTGGAACGGAACGTGTGCGCGCCGCTGGAACGAATCCAGCTGTGCACCTCGTCGGTCCCCCACTGGCAGGCCGCGAGCAGGATATCACGCCCGCTGTTTTTCAGCGCAAGGCTCATGCGGCGATAGAGCAGCGGAGTTGTCAATGTGCCCGGCCGGTAGCCGTTGTCATATTTCAGATAGTCAACGCCCCATCCGGCAAACTGTCTGGCATCTTCAAATTCATGCTCAAAGCTTCCGGGATAATCCGCGCAGGTGCGCACTCCACAGTCCGCGTACATGCCGAACTTCAGCCCTTTCGCATGAACATAATCAGCCACAGGCCTGATTCCATCCGGAAATTTTTCCGGATCCGGCACAAGCTGTCCGTCCGCATTTCTCTCTCTCTGCCCCCAGCAGTCGTCAATGATCAGGTAGCGGTAGCCCGCTTCCAGATATCCTCCCTCAACCATCGCATCCGCAATGCTGCAGACCAGCTCCGCGCTGATCTTATCATAAAAGGTGTTCCAGGAGTTCCAGCCCATGGGAGGCGTGCTGGCAATACAGTTATCTCTCATAGCCATGTGCCCTTTCTTTTTTTCTGCATCTGTTTCTGCAGCCGCCCGGATGCCTGCGTTACGGCGGCTGCCCGTCCGTTTGTTGGTCTATGGCAAACGTTCCTGTTCCCCGCTGCCAGGCAGCGCCGGATCCAAAGATCATTCACCTGATTCGGAAACAAGCAGAAGCAGGTCAATACTGGCCTGCTCTGCTGCTTTTATAAAACATACTTTCATTCTGTCTTACATGCTTTTTCAGCCGCTTCAAATTCGTGCGCGTCTCCACTCCGTTCCGGTCGGCGCTGGACGAATGTCCACTGGACATTCAGCGCCCCCGGAGGGTTTATAGCAAACGGCAAATATTTTTGTCGTTTGCTATACCTGCTTTGCCGTTTACTCGTTCGCAAGGAATCCGTTCATGGTACCCGCAATCGACTTGCAGACATCCTCCATGGTCTCCGGATTTCTCCACGCGTTGACCAGCTCGGTCGTAAATGTGGTCTCCCACTGTGTTGT
Source organism: uncultured Lachnospiraceae bacterium (assembly GCA_947588845.1). Lineage (GTDB taxonomy): Bacteria > Bacillota > Clostridia > Lachnospirales > Lachnospiraceae > Choladousia. The sequence goes on along the minus strand of CANQAR010000036.1, from coordinate 26,613 downwards.
ATTCTTCGATGACGGATGCTGGATCAGCGTTCCGTTTTCCTCAACCTCGATGAACGGGGAAAGATCCATGCCCGGAAATGCTTCCACAAACGCGTCGGATGCTCCGATGTAGCCTGCCATTGTGACGCCAAGTTCAGACTGCTTCATCTGTCCTTCCTCGCTGCAGAAAGTGGAGATCAGTTCGTAGGCGGCATCCGGATTTGAGCAGTTCGCGCTTGCGGCCCAGCCAAGTCCGTTATACAGGGAGCAGCGCTCTCCCTCATCGCAGCTTCCGTTCTCGTTTGCATCGTAATACGGGATCATCTCCCATGCGTAATTGTCTGAATTTTCCGCCTGATAGAACGTATTCACCATCCAGGAACCCTGAAGCATCATACCAAGCATACCGCTCTGGAACATGACATCCGGATCTGTCTCAGCCATCATGCTCTGATCTGGCATAACCGGAATCAGATTGTCCGCAAGCCATTTCATGGCAGCCAGCGTATTCTCGTTGTCCATGCCCGAAGTCTTCTTGTCATCGGTGATCAGATATCCGCCGAAATCATAGATCAGGTTGTACCATCCGTCCTGTCCGTCGTTCGTGTTCATCGCCGTTCCGTAGACGTTGTCATCCTTGCCTGCTTCCGTGATCGCGGCCGCCGCTGCTGCGTAGTCATCCCAGGTCCAGTCGCTTGTCGGATAATCTACGCCGTATTTATCAAAAATCTCCTTATTGTAAATCAGAGCGATCGTATCATGATCCTTCGGAAGCGCGTAGGTTGAACCGTCAAGACTGTAGATATCGACGATACCCGGATAATAATTCTCAAGGTCGATTGCGTCATCTGCCGCAATATAATCATCCAGCTTCAGCAAAAGATCGTTGCCCATATATCTCTGCGTCTCGTTGATATGCATCCAGAAGACATCCGGCATATCTCCGCCCATCGCGCCTGCCTCAAGCAGCGTCCAGTAGCTGTCCCAGTTCTTGACCTGAAGATTTACCTTCACGCCTGTTTTCGCCGTGTAGTCGTCGCAGATCGCCTGAATTCCTGCCTGCTGGTTCGTATCCCAGATCACGACGTTCAGCGTATCATCGCCGCCCGACGCTGCCGCCGGAAGCGCTGTAACATTGGCAAGAGACATTACCATAGCCGCTGCAAGAACCTTTGACATCACATTTCGTTTCATTTTTGCTCCTCCTGTCGTTTGTTTTTATACATTTTTGGTTGATTCAACATCTGTCTGCTTTATTTCCTGTTGTTTTTTGTTGAATCTATCCTAACACAGAGGAGCCAAACAGAAAACCGCATGGTGTTCTGCCCATATAGCAAAATGTTCTCTCTTATGAGATTCTTTTATCCCCCCAGAAAAACAGCGCAACCGTCCCGGGGCCCGTGTGGCTTCCTATGACGGCGCCGATCGGGTAAATTTCCACCTTTCCGTTCAGCTTCGGGAATTTTTCCTCCACAAGCTGTGCCACCGCCTCGGCATCCTCCGGACATTCGGAATGGCTCAGGAAACATTTGCCGGAATAATCCAGGCCGCCTTCGGCATGTTCTTCCATTTTTTCCACAATCCGGCGGATTACTTTCTTTTTGGAGCGGATCTTCTCCCGCGGTATCAGTTTTCCCTCATAATCGACATTGAGCAGCGGACAGATTCCCATAATTGATCCGAAAAAACCTGCCGTTTTGGAAACCCTTCCGCCTTTGATGAAAAAGGTCAAATCTGAGGAAAAGAACCAGTGGTGCAGATTCTTTTTGTTTTCCTCGACCCACTGATACAGCTCATCGATCCCCACGCCCGCGTCGCGCATATCCGCGATCTTATCCATGAGCAGACCATATCCGCTCGAAGCAGCCAGCGAGTCCACGACATAAATCTTCCGGTCCGGATAGCGCTCCGCCAGCTCATCTCTCGCGGCGCATGCGGAATTATAAGTACCGGAGATTCCCGAGGAGAGCGTGATATGCAGGACATCCTTTCCCGCCTTCAGATGCTTTTCAAAGGCAGCCTCATACTCCAGAACATTGAGCTGTGTGGTCTTTGAATCTTCCCCCGCCAGCATCCTGCGATAAAGTTCTTTTGGAGAAACGGTCTCTCCCAGATCATCTATATAATCCTTTCCACCCAGTATAAAATGAAAGCACAGATACTGAATATTTCTTCTGGCAAACCATTCTTTTGAAAGATCTGCCGTCGAGCAGCAGCTTACCACATATTCTGCCATCTCTTGTTCTCTCCTTTCCATGAATGCCCGGAGTTCTGGCACAGCACTACATGAATGTTAGATACCATGCGCCTGCCTTTTTCTCAAGTACAGCGCTGTCGTCAGCCGGCACAGCGCTCAGACCCTGGCCGCGGCCCGGACTCTCTTCAAAACTCGCTTACGAGTTTTGCGCGCGGGATTCGGGTCTGCGGCGCAGCGTCCGGGTATTTACCGCAGCTTTACCATCTCCGTGTACATTGGCCCAAAAAGTTCCCGGTAAAGTTTTTTGCATTTCTCAAATGTGAGCCCCTTTCCGACAGACAAAAGCTCCATATCGACTCCCAAAAGGACAACCTGGATACCGGTCTCCTCCATCCCGTTCTGCAGATAAAATTTTTTTCGGCGCAGCCTGTCGTTCTGATTTGGAGCGCCCTCCTCAGGTTCCTCAATCTCAAGAAAAAACTGACGATCGCTGTACAATTCCCGCAAAAGCAGAAAGGCGTCCGTGCCATACCCCATTTCCCTGTACTCCGGCGCGATCGCAAAGTAATCCAGCAGGGCAAGCTCGTCCTCAAACGCCATGATTGCCAGTCCGACACGTTTCTTTCCTTCTTTTAATACAAGTATTTCCATCGACCCCATCGCAGCCTTCCGCTCGATCATCGAAAACTGCTTTCGCTCCTCGGGCGGAAATGCCTCCAGGTACAAATCAAGAATAAATTTTTTATCCAGACTTCCTGCCGTACATACCTGCATCCGATCCCTCCCCGTCTTTTCTGCGCTGCTGTCCGCTTTACAGACAGCGGCTTTCCATCTGCACTCATCCCACACGCTATGCTATATTAAATTTTTTCAAATGTAACTCCATGCCATAATGCCAGGAGCAAAAGAGATTTTGCCCTCTCATGATATCTGCTTTTATGATATTTTGATCGCGTTCAGCTCCGTCATCCAGACTCTGACGCATGCGTCGCTCGGCATTCGCAGATCGCCGCGCGGAGACAGCGCCACCGTTCCCACTTTCGGCCCATCCGGCACGCAGGAACGCTTGAACTGCTGTGAGAAAAATCTCTGATAAAAGATCTTCAGCCATTTCAGAATCGTCTCGTCGTCATAGGTTCCGGCAAACGCCAGCTTTGCCACACGGAAAATCTTGCGCGGCGCATACCCGAAACGCAGCATATAATAAAGGAAGAAATCATGGAGCTCGTAAGGCCCGACAAGATCCTCCGTCTTCTGCGAGATCTCCCCGTCCTTCGGCGGCAGAAGTTCCGGGCTAACCGGCGTGTCAAGTACATCGTAAAGGATCTGGCTGATCGCGTCATCGCCGCAGGTATCGGCATAGTAGCGCACCAGGTGACGCACCAGCGTCTTCGGCACAGAGCAGTTGACTCCGTACATCGACATGTGATCGCCGTTGTAGGTCGCCCATCCAAGCGCCAGCTCCGACATGTCGCCGGTACCGACAACGAGCCCGCCCTTCTTGTTCGCAATGTCCATCAGAACCTGCGTCCGCTCGCGCGCCTGGCTGTTCTCATACGTCACATCATGTTCTTCCGCGTCATGTCCGATATCAAGAAAATGCTGATTCACCGCGTTCCGGATATCCACTTCACGAAGCTCTGCGCCAAGTCTGCGCGCCAGCTCACATGCATTGTTGTAGGTGCGGTCCGTCGTGCCAAAGCCCGGCATCGTCACCGCCGTCATCGTATCCCTCGGCAAACCGAGCATATCGCAGGCTTTCGTCATCACCAGCAGGGCAAGCGTCGAGTCAAGTCCGCCGGATATCCCGACAACCACATTCTTCGAGCTCGTGTGCTCCATCCGCTTCTTCAGACCGAGCGCCTGAATCATCAGGATTTCCTCGCAGCGTTCCTCCCGCTCCTCTTTTCCGGCCGGCACAAACGGCTTCGGATCAAACGTCCGGTCAAGCGCGGTCTCCTCCAGTTCCAGGCGGAAGCGGACTTTCTCGTAATCCTGCATTCCCTGCGGATCGAATGTCGTCATGCGGCGGCGCTCCGCGATCAGCCTCTTGATGTCAAAATCGGCATAGACCGCTCCTGTGGCAAACTGTTTTGACTCTGCCAGAATATGGCCGTTTTCCGCAATGAGATTATGACCGCTGAACACAAGATCCTGGGTCGATTCTCCGTCGCCGATGCTCGCGTAGACATAGCCGCAGAGCAGGCGCGCGGACTGGTTCGCAATCAGCGACTCTCTGTAGGAACGTTTCCCGGTCGCCTCGTCGCTCGCGGAAAGGTTCACAATCACATTTGCTCCGGCCAGCGCATGAGCCGTGCTCGGCGGGTTCGCCGCCCAGAGATCTTCGCACAGCTCCGCCGCAACGCAAAGTCCGTCCATCCCCTTGCAGCAGAACAGTTGGTTCATCCCGAACGGAACCGGCCTTCCTTCAAACTCCACCCAGTCCACCTTCTCATTGCCGGGCGTAAAGTGACGCATCTCATAGAATTCATTGTAATTTGGAAGATAGCGCTTCGGCACCAGTCCAAGCAGCTTCCCCTCTGAGATCACAGCCGCGACATTATAAAGCTTTCCGTCTTTCTCCCACGGAAGCCCGACAAACACAAGCGCCTGTTTTCCATTCATATGGAATATAATATGATAAAGTTCGTGTTTCGCCTCCGCCAGCAGCTTATCCTGCCAGAACAAATCGCTGCACGTATAACCTGTGATGCACAGCTCCGGGAACACCAGAATCTTCGCGCCGTTTCCATAAGCCTCATCGATAAGCTGGCAGATCTTCGCGCCGTTATACGCGCAGTCGGCCACCCTGATTTTCGGTGTCAGAGCCGCAGCTCGGATAAATCCATCAAACATAACTTCCTCCTTATTTCTTTCGCGTTGCCTGCGCCAATAATTCTTTCAGTTCATCGACGCCAAATACATATTTTTTATCACAAAAATGACAGTTCACCTCGATCGGTTTTCCGTCATCGATCATCTCCTGCAGATCTTTTCTGCCGATACTGAGTAGCACTCTCTCGACGCGATGCTTCGAACAGTCACAGTGATACTGCACCGGCACACGCTCTTCGATCTCCAGTCCAAACTCCCCAAGCAGTTCTTCCAGGATCTGTTCCGGCGTCATCCCCGCGTCAAGCATCGTTGTCACGGAAGTCACCTCAGCCAGCTTTTTCTCAAGCCGGTCCACCACATCGTCCGGCGTGAACGGCATCAGCTGAATGATAAATCCGCCGGCCTGCCGCACTGTATTGTTCCCATTCATCAGCACGCCAAGTCCGACCGAAGAAGGAATCTGCTCCGAAGTCGCGAAATAATACGTCAGATCATCCCCGATTTCCCCGGTCTTCAGCTCACACTGACCGACATACGGCTCCTTCAGTCCAAGATCGCGGATCACGCTCAGCACTCCGATACCGAGCGCGCCGCCAACATCCAGCTTTCCATCTTCTCTCGCGTGGATCAACACATCCGGATGTATCGCGTAACCCTTAACGTTTCCCTTCGAATCCGCCGTCACGGTCAGGCCGCCAATCGGCCCGCTTCCGCGGATCTGGAGCGTCAGGATATCGTCCTCCCCCTTCATCATGGGGCCCATCATCGTTCCCGCGGTCAGCAGGCGGCCAAGCGCCGCCGTCGCCACCGGGCTGGTATTGTGAAAAGACCGCGCTGTCTCAGCCGTCTCTCTCGTCGTCGCGGCAAACGCGCGAATCTGCGCGTTCGCCGCTGTCGCCCTCACCATATAATCCAATTTCTTCACCTTCTCTGTTTTTATTATTTTATCAGACAGATTCTGCTCCGTTTTCCTCGTTCTCTGCACCGAATTTACGCCGTACAAGCGGCATTTTTCCGCTTCAGATTCGTGCGCGTCTCCACTTTGTTCCGGTCGGCGATGGACATTCAGCACCCTGCCATTCCTCTGCCTGCATGGGATTTATATTACCGGCACAATCCGCCCCAGCAGCAGTCCTGCTGCAACCCCTGTCACATACAGGATCAACGTGAACTTAATATTCTCCTTAAGCCTGCGGTTCATCCGGTACAGAACCAGCAGTCCCGCGCCGGCCCCGCAGAGCAGTCCTGCAAACAGAGCGCCGGAGCTTACCACACCCTGCAGGTACAGCTGCGTTATCAAAACAGAGGCCGCACAGTTTGGTATCATACCTGCAAGTCCGGCCAGCGCTTCCTCAAGAACAGGAAATCCCGAAAGCGCCTGCGATACCGCTTCCGTCCCGACACGATCCATAAGGAAACTTACCGCAAACGTAATCACAAACAGAAACGCGGCAACCTGCGCCGTATGACTGAACGCTCCGCCCCAGATACCTTCTTCTTCGCAATTGCAGTGCTCCTGTTCGCACATATGGGAAATATCATGCGGCACGGAAACTCGCCGCTCCAGCAAAAGTTTTTTCTCCTGTTCCCGTATGCGGGAGGCATTCCTCAATTGTTTTTCCTGCTTTTTCAAAATCGCCGCTCCGGAACCGGACGCCGTTTTCTTTTCCCGCGCGCGGGGAATCGTCTCATACTTTCTTTTGCGCCAGCCCAGACGCCTTGCGGCCAGATCCAGCAGCAGTCCGGCCGATACGGCCACGACCACCTTCACCGCAAGTATCCTGCCTATCATTCCCGCCGGGGCTCCCACCGATACCATGATCGGGAGCATTTCGTCCGACGTTGACAAAAACACTGCCAGCAGCGTGCCGGGAGTGACAATGCCTCCCGCATACAATCCTGCGGCGGCGGCGGCGAATCCGCACTGCGGAATAATTCCGAGAATACCACCCAGCACAGGACCGGCTTTCCCGGCGCGGTAAATCATCATTTTGGTGCGGCGGCTCATCTTATGTTCCATATATTCCACCGCAAGATACGACAAAAACAAAAATGGCAGAAGCTTTGCGCAGTCAACGATGCTGTCCACCAGAATTTCCAGCATAAAATGTCCACCTTTCTATCGCCGCAAATACAGGTCAGAATTGCGGAAACACCAGAAGAGCGCAGCTGTCCGCAAATCTTTCATTCCCGGCAGCACCCTGCGCTACAATGGCAAAAATTATTATACACCTGCCGGAATATAATGTCATTCCTTTTTTACTTTCAGAAATCATAACTGCACAGAAATGCCACCTTCGTGACATTTTACGCAGGAAGTGAGCCGTAAGACATACTTGTATGTCTGTCAGCGTTTCCTGTACTGCCTCCGGAACCTGTAAAAGTATGCAAAGCACAGCAGAATCTGCATCAGGGACGAACACGGCGTCGCCAGCCCGATCCGGAAAATGGAGACGGGCTGTATCTTACTGAACAGAAGCGACAGCGGAACCCTCACGCCGAACGCGCCTGCAATCCCCTGCACCATGACAAATCCTGTTCTGGAACATCCGCTGAAAAACCCGATAAAACAGAACAAAAATGAGGTCAGCAGACAGTCGATCGCGTACCCCTTCAGATACTCGGCCGACGCAAAGCACACCTCGGCATTGTTCGAAAATATGCCGCTTAAGATCTCCCCGTGGAAAAAGGCCGCGTAGCCAATGACCAGACTGCACAGAAAAGAGACTCCGATGCCGCAGACAAGCGCTTTTTCCGCCCGCCGCATCTTCCCGGCTCCGTAATTCTGCGCGACAAACGAGGACATGGCCTGCGAAAACGAAGACGGCAGCAGCATGATGAAGCCGCACAGTTTCTCCGCGACGCCTACTCCGGCCGAGGCAACGACTCCCAGTTCGTTCACGATCGCCATGATGATCAGAAAACTTGTCGAGACCAGCAGATCCTGCAGGGCAACCGGAGCTCCCAGACGCAGAATTCTCCCCAGGAGGTTCCCGCGAAACCGGATATCCGACACGGAAAAAGGAAACGGCACTCCCCGTCTTTTGATGATAAAAAACGACAGCACCACGCTCAAAGCCTGCGCCATCACCGTGGCAATCGCGGCTCCGGACGCCCCCATGTGAAGTCCCGCCACAAAGAGAAGATCCCCGAAAACGTTAAAAACCGCGGCAATCAGAACCGTGATCAGCGGCATTTTTGCGTCCCCGATCCCCCGGAAAATACTGCCCAGGATGTTGTAGGCGACAATGAAAACCGCTCCGCCGCTGCAAATCCGGATGTAAGAAACCGTCTGCAAAAAGGCCTCCGTGGGCGCGTTCATCAGCATGGCAGCACGAGACGCCAGAGGCTGCATGATGAGCGCAACCGCGATTCCCATGATGGAAAACGAAAAGATTGTCGTTCCGACAACCTTTCCGCATTCTTTCAGATTCTGCTGTCCGATCAGCTGTCCCAGCAGCACTGTAGTGCCCACTGCCAGTTCCGCGATGACCAGCGTGACTGTGTGCATAATCTGCGATCCCACCGAGACCGCGGATACGTTCGCCGGATCCGAAAACTGCCCGACGACAAGCAGATCCACCGCGCCGTACAGCGATTGGATCAGCATTGCAAACATAATGGGAAACACGAACCGCACAAGCGGCGCGACAATCTTTCCCTCTGTAAAATTATTTTCCTTCACAAATACCTCCGTCTACATTGCCGTCTGTTCCATTGCCAGCATGCCTTTCAGGCTTTCCAGTATCCCGCGCATCTGATATTTCAGCAGAAATGCCGCGTTGTAACATTCCGGATACGTATTTTTCATAATCACAAGCAGCGGCATTACATACTGCTCTGTCTCTTCAATATATTCCATGATCTTTTTCTTCGGAAAGCTGACCGCCATTGTCGAAATATTGTTGCACCGGTCGATCACTTTCACAATCGTCGCGACCCGGTCCCCCGGGATAGCCGCAAAATATCTGGCCTTCGCCTGTTCCTTCGTCTCTCCGTCCAGCACTACAAACGTGAGCCTGTCCAGAGATTTTTTGACGGAATCTGTCACCGGCAGTTCGTCCGGCGTCACATGACAGTCCTCACAGACATCGTGCAGCAGTGCCGTCGCAAGGATCTCATCGTCCGAAAGCCCCAGCGCAAGACAGTGGCACGCCATCATCAGCGGATGAATGATGTAGGGAATCTTTTCTTTTCCCTTGCGTATCTGCCCGGCGTGGTACTTCTTCATCAGCGGAAGTGCGCGCATCGTCTGGCTCAGATTTCTTGCGACTGCCGCGGAGCGGACAAATGTGTACATATTTCTTTCCGAAAACATCCGTTCCTTCGGTCTCCAGGTTCCCGTTTCCTGCTCCTCCATGGACTGTTCTCTGCCCGTCCGTCTTTCCATACTTTTCACGGGCAGTTCCTCTGCCGCCTGTTTTTCTGCTGACTGCCCTCCTGCGGCCTGCGCTTTTACAGGCAATTCTTTTGCAAATCGCCTTTCCGCGGGCAGTTCTTTTGCAGATCGTCTTTCCGCGGGCAGTTCCTTTATGATCCGCCCTTCTCCCGGCTGTTCTTCTGCTGACTGTTCTTCCAGCAGAAATGCCACAGACGTTCCGAGAGCTCTGGCAAGTCTCGGCAGTTTTTCGATATCCGGCGCGTATTCCTCTCTTTCCCAGCTGCTCACTGCCTGAAACGAAACGCCCACGCGCTCCGCAAGTTCATTCTGAGTGAGCTGTAATGCTTTCCGCCTCTCTGCAATCTTTCTTCCTATGTTCATAGTCAGATCTCCTTATATAAGTGGTGCTGCATGGGAATCAACCAGAACTGTTCATAAATAACAGACGCTTTTGCATCAGTCTGAATGATATTCCGGCTTTGAACAGTAACAATCATAACACTTATATCGGGTATTTCCAGCAAGTATTGCTTGACAGATTTTCAAGCGCTCTGCTGCCCGCTTTGCATGCTGCAGCAGAACCGTAACTCAAGCATACCTTGATGTTAGCAAAAGAAACCGCAATAAGCAATATGATTCTTATAATACCTATTAAATATAAATATTATTGTATCATGTCCGTACAAAACCGCCAAAAAATCAGGACGCTCTGCTGTTTTCCCGATCTTTCGGCGGTCTTCATATTCCTGTATCAGGTGAGTAATAAATTTGTATCAGTCGCTCTCGTCAAGCCCTTTCTCCTGCTCTTTCTGAATCTCCGGGAATGCGGAGAGCATCGGCTTCACACTGCTGTCATTCTTGATTTTTCTCGCAACGTAGTTCGCGGTGATCTTATAGACAACCGGTGAGAGCGAGAGGACGCCGATCAGGTTGGGGATCGCCATCAGGCCGTTGAACGTATCGGACAGGCTCCACGCAAGATCAAGATGCATTACCGCACCAATCGCAATAAATACGATAAAGATCACGCGGTAGATGATCGTCGCGCTCGTTCCGAACAGATACTCAAACGCCTTTGTCCCGTAATGACTCCAGCCAAGCACGGTCGAGAACGCGAACAGCAGAATTGCAATCGCGATGAACATCGGACCAACCTTGCCAAATACCGTTGCAAATGCCTGCCCCACGAGAGCGGAATCCTCCGCCGTGCTCAGGACAGCGCCCGTTTCAAGATCTACAAGTCCGGAAGAAAGCACCGTGAACGCAGTCAGGCTGCAGACCACGATCGTATCCGCGAACACTTCGAAGATACCCCACATACCCTGACGAACCGGCTCTTTTACGTTTGAGCTGGAATGTACCATAACAGAGGAACCAAGACCTGCCTCGTTGGAGAACACGCCTCGTTTCATACCCCAGACAACCGCCATCTTCACACCGGAACCGACGATACCGCCGCCGACTGCCTTCAGCGCAAACGCGCCTTTGAAGATCGCGCCGAACACCGCGCCGAACTGGTCAATATTTACGATACAGACGACAAGCGCGCCGATGATATAAATGATCGCCATGAACGGAACAAGCTTCTCCGCCACAGCCGCGATCCTCTTGATTCCGCCGATAACCACAAGGCCCGCAAGCACCATCAGGACAACGCCGGTCACTATCTTCGGAATACCGAATGCCGACAGCATATTGCCGGAAATGGAATTAATCTGGCTCATGTTACCGATACCGAACGACGCCAGCAGGCAGAAGAGGGAAAACAGAACCGCCAGAACCGCGCCGATCGTCTTGCAGCCCGGTTTGGAGCCAAGACCGTCGCGCAGGTAGTACATCGCGCCTCCGCTCCACTCACCACGCTCGTTTTTCTTACGATAAAAGATACCCAGTACATTCTCGGAATAGTTCGTCATCATACCGAAGAACGCCACGATCCACATCCAGAAGATCGCGCCCGGGCCTCCGGAAATCAGAGCCGTCGCAACGCCGACGATATTGCCCGTACCGATCGTCGCCGCCAGCGCCGTGCACAGCGACTGGAACTGCGTAATCGTGTGATCATCCCGCCCCGTGTGCTTTGTGATATGTTTGTCTGTGAAAATACTTCCAAAGGTGTGCTTCATCCAGAAGCCGAAATGCGTGAGCTGAAACACCTTCGTCAGACAGGTCATCAGGATACCCGTGCCGACCAGCAACACCAGCATCGGAAGACCCCACACAAAATTATTGATCGCCCCGTTTACATTGGTGATAAATTCTATCATACTTTTTCTCCTCTTTTTATTTATTCTACTGTTTCATTTCTGACAGATCCAGGACAGCCGCTATTTCTGCAGACGCCGCCTTCAGGCATGATCGTGATGCCACGAATTTCTCCGCACTTCGCGTTCACGAAATCCTGAAACAGCCGCTACCCCCGCATGAACCTGCTCAGAAATTCCTTCGTCTTATAGTTCTGCGGATTGCTGAAGATCTGCGCCGGATCTCCTTCTTCCTCGATGATTCCGTCCGCCATGAATACGACATGGCTCGCAACGTCGCGCGCGAAAGCCATTTCATGCGTCACAATAATCATTGTCAGCCCTTCTTTTGCGAGCTGTTTCATAACATCGAGCACCTCTCCCACCATCTGCGGGTCAAGCGCGGAAGTCGGCTCGTCAAACAGCAGCAGCTCCGGCTCCATCGCCAGCGCCCGCGCGATCGCGACACGCTGTTTCTGCCCGCCGGAGAGCTGGCGCGGCTTCGCGTTGATGTACGGAGCCATCCCGACCTTCTCAAGAAACGCAAGCGCACTCGCTCTTGCTTCTTCCTTCTTTTTCTTCAGTACCTTTATCTGACCGACCATGCAGTTGCCCAGAACCGTCATATTATTAAACAGATTGAAGCTCTGGAATACCATCCCGACTTTGGCCCTGTAGGCCGCCGCCTCTTTGTGCAGATTTGCGATATCGCGGTCGTGGTAGAGAATTTCTCCCGTCGTGGGAGTCTCCAACAGATTCAGGCAGCGCAGAAGCGTTGACTTTCCGGATCCGGAAGCTCCGATGATGCAGGTGACGTCGCCGGTCGAGACAGAAAAATCAATGTCTTTCAAGACAACGTTTTTCCCGAAGGTCTTGCTCAGATGACTGATCTTAATTACCTGTTCCTGATTCATCCTACGCCTCCTCCTTGTCTCTGTTCCCGGTATAGCTGTACAGTCCGCTCGTGTGAGCGAGCGTGTCCGTCGTCGCCAGATCGTAGTTGTCGCTGCCGTCCATCTTCTTCTCCCAGAACCGAAGCAGACGAGAACACGCAAAGGTCAGCGCAAAGTAGACGACCATCGCGACAGTGAATGCCTCAAAATAAGTATACAGCGCTCCTGCCACACCGTTTGTCGCATAGAACAGCTCGACAATTCCGATCGTGGAAAGTACGCACGTATCTTTGATGTTAATGATCAGGTTGTTGCCGATCTGAGGCATGATATTCCGCAGCGCCTGCGGCAGAATAACATACAGCATCGTCTGCACATGCGTCATGCCGATTGCCTTCGCTCCCTCTGTCTGGCCCGGATCGATCGACAGAATACCGCCGCGGACCGTCTCGGCCATGTACGCTCCCGTATTGATCGAAACGATGAAGAACGCCGCAAACCACATGGACATATTAATATGGAACACCACCGACGAACCAAAATAGATGAACATCGCCTGCGCCATCATCGGCGTTCCGCGGAATACCTCCACGTAGGCGCCCAGGACAAACCACACGATTCTCAAGATTATTTTCTTGAACAGTTTATCCTTCTTCTCCAGCGGTATCGTCTGCACGATGCCGACCGCGAAACCGATCAGACAGCCGATAAACGTGCCGACGACCGCTATGATCATCGTATTAATGGCTCCGTTTATATAGGACATGCCGTTCCGGTTCAGAATATACACAATTCTCCCAAAAAAATCCTGGGGCACTCTGCTCGCTCCTTTCTAAACTTCCATGCCGGTTCCATGAACAAAAGCCCACGAGACGCTGCGGGCAGCACGATAAATGAAAACCCGCCGGGCGCGGCTGCGAAAACAGCATTTTTCCTATACGCGCGCGGGCTCTGAACCGTCTTACTCCGTCACGGCCTCCGTCTCCGCCTCGGCTCCTTCCGCGTCCGCAAGCGGCTGAACCGCGATCGCCGCGTTCATCATTTCCTCGTAATCCTCGACCGTCATCTTCTCAAGGACGCTGTCGATCGCTTCTTTGAGCTCTGTATTGCCCTTCTGCATGGAGATTCCGATGTTGATCTCCTCATCCGATACCTCAAACTCACCTTCTGTTCCGGAGAAGTCAAGCAGCTTGAAATCCGGATAAGCCACAAGTGCCGCCATACCGGTCGGCATATCGGTCACAACGATATCGCACTTGTCCGCCTCAAGCGCCACAAGCATCGCCGGAGCCGACTCCTGAGCCGGAAGAACCTCCGCGTCCGGAATCTGCGGCAGGCAGACATCATACCAGACCGTAGCCTGCTGAGACGTGCAGGAAGCGCCTGCCAGATCCGCGACACTTTCCGCGTCCGCATACTCGCTGTCCGCCTTTGTCAGCGTAATGATCGAAGCATAATAGTACGGAATCGAGAAATCAACGACCTCAAGGCGCTCCGAAGTGATCGACTGTCCCGCGATCACACAGTCCACCTTGCCGGACACAACCGCCGGTACAAGGGAATCCCAGTCAAGCTTGACAATCTCCAGGTCGTAGCCAAGCTCCTCGCAGATATGCTGCGCCATCATAACATCGTACCCATACGCATATTCTGAACTGTCCGCGATCGGCTCCGCGCCGTTCTCATCCGTCGGCTGCGTCCAGTTGTACGGGGCATAGCCGCATTCCATGGCCACGCGCAGCGTCTTCTTTTCTTCTGCGTTTACTGTGCTCCCCAATGCGACAGTCAGCGCCGCGGCGCAGAGCATGCCGACCGCAAATTTTCTGTTTTTCATCTGTAGTTTTCCTTCCTTTCTGATATTTTTCAGCAATTTACGCTTTCTTGTGTTAATACATTGCCGCATTAACGTGTTTTGTCAGACAATAAGGAACAAAAAAAGCCCCCAAGGAGCTCCTTTGTTCCTTACAGTTAGAATGACTATACCACAGAATTTTACAAAATACAAAAACTTTTTTTAAATTACGCAAAATTTTTGCCGATTTTCCGGGATTTTTGCGCAGGTCACGGGATTTCAAATGCAGTATCTGCGCCAAATCCTGTTGTTTCTTCATTCAGGAACTGCAGCGGCGGACATCAGATTTTCATCTGCCTCTTCCGGAAAATTATTGTTCCTTCATCTAAAAACCACCGCGACCCGCTCTCCTCTTCGCACCGGAACTTCTCCGTTCTCGTCCCGCGCCTCATACAGCCGCCTGCTGATCCTGACGCTCCCCTTTGGAAGAAGCAGAAGAATTGTCGACCCGCCAAACTCGAAGTATCCTTTCTCCTGCCCGGCATGCACGCGACTGGAACTATCCGGCATCTGTCCCGCTTCCGACAGCCCGGATTCTTTATCTTTGAAATCCGCGTCACCGGTTCTCTGGCCTGGCTTTATCCCCGGTGCTTCCTGGCAGCTCAGATTTGTAATCTTCCCGACCATCAGAGCCCCGATCTCCATCTGCACAATCTTCCCGAACTCCTCCGACCAGAGCACCTCATACTCCCGGCTGTTCTGCGCGTACACAGGAAGCGTCCGCGTCGCGACCGGGCGGACACAGTGCAGAACACCATCAATCTTTCTGTGACAGAGAACCTGCCCCGACGCGGCGTAACCGTATCTGTGGTAGTTGGCCGGGGTCAGACGGAAAATCAGCGCCGTGCCGTCCTCAAACTCCGCCGCCAGTTCTTCATCACCCAGCAGATCTCCCAGCGAAAATTTTGTATGCTTGATATCAAATATTTTATTCTTCCGGATTCTGATAAATGACAGAAATCCATCGCACGGGCTGAGCAGCCATCCCGGCTGCGGGCAGAAATCTTCCGCTGTCCGTTTCCTTGTAAAAAAGGCATTAAAAGAGGGAAATCCCCCTGCAGGGATTTCCACACCACTCATATCAATCTTATTTTTCCGTATGTAATATGGTACGAACCACCGGGAGATCCCGGAATCAAGAACCATCCCGGCCAGCCTGGAAATTTCCGGCTGCACCAGCAGCTTCAGAATCATTCTTCCGGGTACCGTCCGGTACAAAAAACGAAGCGCCAGAGAATCTTTCATATAAATCTCCATTCCGCCGTTTTCGGCTGACAGAACCATTTCCTTCGCCCGTCAGACATCTTTGTTCTGACCGGACACGGCACTTTGGAAACTGCCCTCCGGGATCCGGCTTTGTCAGATTCCTTCAGTCAAGATGCCGCCAGAGCGTCAGCACGACGAGGCTCAGCTTTCCGACCATGTCCGGTTTTTTGACCTTGACCGGCATGAGAAATCCCATCCCCATCACCAGCAGAAGGAGCGGGAACCAGAGCATGCTTTTGCAGACGCCGTACACATGAAGCGCATAGACAAGCGGCAGCATGATGGCGACCGTCGTCACCGGTACGCCCAGATAGCTCTTCCGTTTCTCATCCGTTTCTTTCTGCCGGTCTTCCTCCAGCACGTTAAAATAAGCCAGACGGATCAGCGCGCAGAGCACATAGAACGTGGCGATAATCTCAACGGGAATATTCCGGCCTGAAATAATACAGACAAAAATCCCCGGCAGCACGCCGAAACTGATCAGATCACTCAGGGAATCAATCTGTATCCCAAACCGTTTCTCCTTGTCATCCCGCATCTTCGTGGCCGCCACCGCCCCGTCGAACATGTCGCAGATGCCCGCAAGCATCAGACAGATAACAGACCCCCTGTAATCCTGCGCGATCACCCGCAGAATCCCGCAGAACGCACAGAGCATTCCGCAGTATGTCAGTATCACCGTATAGTCATAATATCCAAGAGGCTTTCTCTTCATTGTCATTTCCCCATTCTTATTTGATCAGTCCAAAAGCAATGCAGTAGGCCAGAATGCACCAGGGTTTCCCAAGAAGGATGATCCATGCAAATTTTCTGCTGTTCATCTTTACAAGCCCCGAAAAATAGCACAGAAAATCATCCGGAAACAGCGGGAGCAATGTTGATACAAACAGAAAGACGTCATACGACCTGCTTTTTTTAATTTTTCTGCTCCATTTCTCATACTGTTTCCGCGAAAACATGGTGAGTATCATATCCACTCCATATTTCCGACCCAGATAGTAAGCAATGACGGATCCCACGCTGATCCCGATATAATTGCACAGAAAACTGCCCCACCATCCGAACATAAGCGCCCCTGCCGCGCACCCGAACAGTCCCGGCAGCACCGGAACAATCACCTGAACGATCTGAAACAACGTCAGCGCAAGCGGAGCAAACACGCCGAAGCCTTTTATATAATCCTGCAGTGCTTCAACTGAATCAAATTTCTTATTTAAACACAATCTTATCACAATTACAGCAATCAGAACAACCCCTGCCGCAGCCCAGATTTTAATTTTTTTGTTTTTTAATAAAGTTGTCATTGCACCTCTGTTCTGTGATTATCTGGATTTCCATGTTTTCAGATTTCCCTGAATCTTTGTCCGCAGTTTTTCAGTCCGCAGGCAATCCGGGACACCGCTTTCTCATATAATTTTGCAAAACCACTCCATTTCACAAGAAAATACCCCGCCTCCGCAAGCGCCGTTCCACTGAGCACGTCAACCAGTACATGCTGCTTTGTCGTGAGCGTCGATACGCACACCATCAGGGCAAACACCAGTGAGAAGCATTTGTACCAGCCCGGAACAGCCTCGTTCTTCCGGACTGCAATAAAACAGAACCAGCTTGTCAGGCAGTGGATTGACGGAAACAGATTATCCGGAGCATCCAGCCGGTACACCAGGCGCACAAGCATATCCCAGATGCTGCTTCCTTCCACCGCAGGCCGTATATTTGTCGTTGGAAATACAATAAAACAGATCAGGCAGACAAATTTTGCAAAAATATCCGCGCTGATAAAACGGAACGCCTCTTCTCTCGCCTGCCTGCACCCGATTACATAATTCACGATCCAGAACAGATAGCAGCCAAGATATATGACGATCGTCCACGGCACAAACGGAATCCGCGCGTCAAGCTGATTTGAGAGATCGCGGTGAAATCTGCCTGAAGTGATCAGCCGCGACCCATTATAGACAAGAAAATTACATGCAAGCGCAAAAAACAGCGGAAGCCTCATGCAGCAAGGCACGATCCCCTCTTTCTTTCCCATACATTTCCCCCTGGTTTCTTCTGCAGTCCGCATCGGCAAAAGAGCAGCGACAGGGGGGCAAAATTTTCCATGGAACGAAAAAGGCCCGCATTGCAGAATATCTTTCATAAGTATAAGATAAACTTTTCAGCAGGTCTTAAACATTTTCTTAAGTTTTTTAACATTTTTCGGTTTTCTCCGAAAAAATACAGAATCCGTTCACGATTCTTCCCTCTCCAGCAGCCGAAATGAGAGGTTCAGGTACAGCAGCTCCTCCGTATCGTCGAGATCTGACTCCAGTATTTCTTTAATCTTCTCAAGCCGGTACAGAAAAGTGCTTCGGTGAATGTACAGTTCCTTCGCCGTTCTGACCGCGTTCTGCTGCTGGTCAAGATAGGTCCGGAGCGTTTTCATATATTCCGTCCCGTTCTCCTTGTCCATCTTCCGCAGAATCAGAAGTTTCTCGTGGCAGAGCATGGAACCCGGAAGCTTTCTTGTGATCTGCTCGAGAATATACGGCATCGCAATCTGGTTAAAATGATGAATCCACAGATAAGGTTTCCGGCGTCCGCCGACATCCAGCGCCAGACAGGACTGGATGTACTGACGCCGCAGCCCGATATGCCCTTCCATGACACGGCTGTAGCCCGCCTTCAGATAACTGTCACGGATAAACGGCTTGAGCTGCGAGGCCACTTCATCCAGCGGCAGCTCCGTCACGGTCAGATCAAAAAAATTAACGATATCTCCCTCATACGTAAAGCTGCTGCAGCCTCTGTACTGTTCTTCCATAAAATTGCAGATAGAATTCGTCGGGAGATTCCCACGGTCAAGATAGGTAAGCTGATAAACCAGGCACAGATACTGGTGCTCCCTCTGCCAGCCCATCGACGTCAGATATCTGCTCCCCTCCATGTAATCCAGCGTCCGGTCCGAGAGAATCCTGCGCAGAATCTTGTGCAGACTTTCCTCGCGCCTGCCTCCGCGACCCTCCCTGCTCTGCAGCACATATTTGATGTTCCGCCCGAGAATCTCCAGAAGATCCCCGTCAGCCTTCGTCAGCTGTTTCTTATATTCCAGCAGACAGAGACAATGCGTCGTCTCGCCGCCTTTTCTGATATTCCAGTTCAGGGAGCGAAAACCTGTGATGTAATCCGGTCCCCAGTAACAGCTGGCGCTCTGATGTTCTTTCTCATACCGTGGATCCTGAAGCACCGCGTTGACATACTCCATATGTTCCCGTCCTGATTCCAGAAACGGATACCGCTCGGACATGATCTCCGTGCCCACCTGCTCCTCAATGGTAAAATCATGACCTAAAAAAAGCACCAGCGGATTTCCCAGCACCGGAAAAGACGCTTCCAGCATATCCTCCACGGTGCCTGCCCCGGACCGGAGCTCGGTCAGCTTCTGTTCCCACTCTCCGTAAAACCGGAACGCGCGGACCAGCGCGTTTAAAACCTCGGGAAGTTTTTCTTTTTCCTCAAGCACAATTACGGCGCCGTGTATGGGAAACGTCCCCTGCATGCCGCCGCAGAAAATAAAAAGCGCCTGTTCCGGTACAGCCGTATCGTCCAGAAACGCAGAAGATCCATCCAGAAGATATACCCAGCCTTCCTCCGGACGTTCCCCTGTTTCGTACAAAAGCGGTCCCTGCACCGGCCCGGAGCTTCCGATGCGTTCTGTCTCCTCCACCTCAAAACGTTCCTGCAGATATGCCAGCAGGACGCGGTCTGTTAATTTCACCTAGAATCTCCGCCTTTCTTCTGTCCTCAGACTTACTGCGCTCCGACGCTGAACGCGTAAAAATGCAGCCGCGAAAGCGGCACAGTGCTGCCCGCAGCACGGACATGGTTGTTTACCATTCACCTTCCTGTCACTTTCCGGAACCGCAGCTTACAAATTTTTTTGCCGCTTCTGCAGCGTCCACAGCGTTCTCCGTATACGCGTCCGCGCCGATCTCATCCGCAAACTCCTGTGTGATACAGCCGCCGCCGACCATGATCTTCAGCTTTTTTTCCTTGTCCGCTTTCCGCAGCGCCTTCACAACACTGCGCATTTCCGGGGCCGACGTCGTCAGGAGGGAAGAAATACAGACAATCGACGCATCCGGATTCTCCCGGACCGCCTTCTGAAACTGCTTCTCCGAGATATCTACTCCCAGATCGATCACGCGAAACCCCGCGCAGCGGAACATGATCGCCACCATATTCTTCCCCACATCATGGAGATCCCCCTCAACGGTCCCCAGGATCGCCGTCCCGATATACGGAAGCCCCTCATCCCGCATATGCGGCTCCAGAATTTTCAGTCCTCTCTGCATTCCGCGGGCCGCGGACAGAATCCGCGGAATGTCTGCTTCTCCATTTTTGAAATCATTCCCAGCGCTGCGCATGGCAGGTATCATTCCCTTTTCAAGGATCTCCTGCGGATCAATCCCTTCTTCCAGCGCCTGCCGAATCAGATCGTCTGTATCTTTTATCCGGCCGTTTTCAATCGAGTACCGGAGTTCCCCCAATACAGACATTTGCCTCACCTCTTGTATCTTACTTATGTCCCTTTTGTATTTTGCTCCCTGTTCCCAGAGCAGTCATTTCCCCCCAAAACCTCGAGCTTTCTGATGTCCAAAGCAGTCATTACTCCAGCAGGAAGCAGGCCGTATACGCGATCGTGCACGGACCATGGTAATAACTCATCCCGTTTGCGGTACAGACCTCCGTCACCAGCATTCCGTATGCCTCCATCGACGCGAACATATCATCCGGAAATCTGCAGGGAGCATCCGGATACGCGCATTCTTTGCATCGGGTGCAGCAGCCGCTCCCGATCGAGAGCATCCCCGGAAACTGCTCGTGAAGAACCTCCCGCATCCGCTGAAAATTCTCCTTGTGGAGAGCTTCTGTCTCCATCATGGCCTCACCGTCCAGCTCGTCCTCAAGCTCTCCCACTGTCTGCACGAGAATACCGGAAGTATACCGGCGCACACGCGCCTCACATTCTTCCAGCGTTCCGGCCCCCGGCGGGCAGCTCCATCGTTTTCCATACATATGGCACGTATTTTTCTCGCACATCTCCCGTACCTCCGGAAGCACGCGGATCGTGGCCGCGTCAAGCGGAGCGATGTGTGTAAAGCCACATTCTTTTCCAATGCGTTCCAGTTCCTGATAATCAAGCATCACGTTTCCCTCTTTTCCTTTTGTCTGTTTCAATCGTATCCTGACTTCATGTCAGTAGAATATACCGGTTTCTTTTCGGCCTCTGCTGACGTTGAATTTGCTTTTGGCAATTTTTCCAACGGCTCACAGTTCCGGAAACGTTACTGTTCACTCCGTGACCAGCAACAACGCTCCGCGATGCAGAAAACCCTCCGCTGGATGCTTTTCTGCACGCTCAAGTATGCACAGACCATGGAATGAACAAAGAGATTTCCATGGCCCACGCCTCAGACCTTGGGATTTCCGGACAAAATGTCTGGAAATCACCTCAAGCCTGGCAAGGGAGTAAACCGATAACTCACAGTTCCGGGAATTCCAGTTCATCCACAAAATAGTCCTGAAACTCTGGCAGTCCCGCAAGCTCCAGAAATTCTGTCTCCGCCGCAAGGAATGCCGCCCGCTCCCACATGGCGCGGTTCTGCAGAACCTGCCTGGCTCCTTCTCCGGCCGCATTTCCGATCGCGGAAATCCTGCCGCGCAGTTCCGGCGGGATCAGGCCGATTGTACACGCGCTCTCCGGAGACAGAAAACTTCCAAATGCTCCGGCAAGCCAGACCTGTTTAATTTCATTGAGCGGCACCGACATTTTCTCCGCCAGCAGACGGACTCCGGCCGCGATCGCAGCTTTCGCAAGCTGCAGTTCCCCGATATCCTGCGGGATCAGCGCCAGCTCCCTGCCGTCCTCTGTCTCTTCCGCCGGGACAAGGACAATCTCCCGTCCATTCCGCAGTTCTCCTGTCTCGCTGATCTGCCCGCTGCGCCACAGCTCCGCCGCCAGATCAAGCAGTCCTGAACCGCAGATGCCGCGCGCCTTCTGGTCTCCGATCGTCGTACACTTCCACGCACCGTTCTCCCATTTCACCGAATTTACGGCACCCGGCGCGCCCCGCATTCCACGCGAGATCCTGCTGCCCTCAAACGCCGGACCGGCGGCCGTCGAGCAGGAAATCATCTTGTGATCACGTCCAAGCACGACCTCACCGTTCGTCCCGATGTCGATCAGCAGCGTCCACTCTTTCTGATTCGCGAGATCGGAAGACACAAGGCACGCCACCGTATCGGCGCCCACGAACCCCGCGATATTCGGAAGCATCATAATCTGTCCCCGCGGATTGATATGCAGTCCGTAATCGGACGCCCGCAGGATCATCGGCTCCGCGACCGCCGGATTGTACGGCGCATGCACCAGAGAATCGACACAGATCCCGAGAAACAGATGATGCATGCACGTATTCCCGGCAATCGACACAAGATAAATCTGTTCCGGCGTAGTCTCTGCGGATTTTGCCATCTCCGCGAGCATCTCATTCACTGCCGCCTGGATACAGCCGGACAACTCCTCCATCCCGTGCTCCAGACTGTAATTCGCCCGGTTGATCACGTCGGCCCCGTACTGCACCTGCGGATTCATACGGCTCGCGACCGCCGCCTCGCTTCCATCTTCCCCGCGCAGCAGATACCCCACGACCGTCGTCGTGCCGATATCAAAAGCCGCCATATAAAACGGCTGGCGTTCCGCCGTCACGTCAAGCACTGTATACGTGCGGGATTCCAAGACAGATGCTGATCCTTCTGCGTCTTCTGAAACGGAAGACGCCGGTGATCCTGTCGCAGCTCCTGAGACGGAAGACGTCGGCGATCCTGCCGCGTCTCCTGAAACAGAAGAGACGGAACCCATGGAAGCGTTTCCGGACTTCGCAGGTTTCCGATCCGCCTGAATATTGTTTATCACCTCATCCTCACAGACAACCGCCCAGATGCTTCCTTTTGTCTTCTTTAAAATCGGTCCCAGCTTTGAAGCAATTTCCGGGCTGGCCGGTATCACGGCTGCGCCCCCATCTCCAGTCCAGGCTGCTTTCCGGTCCGCCGGATTCGCCTCTCCATCTGCCGCATTCTTTCCGCCAGCCGCGGTTTTGTCCATGTTTTCAGAAGCCTCGCCGACTGCATTTCCGACTTCCTTCAAATCTCTTTCCTGGTCAGATGCTGTTTTCTTTTCGCCCACATCAGTCTTATTCAAGACCACCTGCTGTCCGGCCTCGCCGCTCCAGGAACTACCCACAGTCTTCCGCAGGCTGTCCGAAAACCGACTCCAGTCTGATACGCTCTGTCCCGCCGGGCAGGGCGGCACCTCAAGCCGAATCTGGCGGAGCACCGGATCGAACACCGTGCCGTGTGAAACGCCTCCCGTCAGAATATTCGCGGAGGCCTCTGCCCCCATCGTATCCACGATCAGATCTTCGCACACGGAAAAAACGCATGATTTCACAATCGTGTCCTTGCCCCCGCACAGCTTCACCGCGCATTTTCCGCAGCGCCCTCTGCCCCCGCACGGCGCGTCGGGAGTAAGACCCGCATGGCGCATCACTTCCAGGAGGCTTTCCCCTGCCTGCGCCTTCGCTGTTATTCCTTCTCTGATAAACTGAACTTCATACATACCCCATTACCTCGTTTGTCTGCATCTCCTGCACACGTTCCACCTCTCCAACCAGAGGAGCGCATCACAGAATTTAGACAGATTTCTTCCGCTGTTTTGTTTCATTATATAGGTAAACCTATGTTTCGTCAAACGTAAAAAGGTGTCTTCAGGCTATATTCCCGAAAACGCCTTTTCTGTTATTCCAAATTGACTCTCTCTTTTCTTACCACACCTTGAACAAACCTGTCTTTTTCAGGTCCGGACATTGTGCAGCAAAATTGATCCAGCTGCTGCAATGATCCAGAATAATCGAGTCAGATGTGATGACGTTTTCCTTCTCATAGAGTACCCGATCCACTTCCCGCAGGATCCGGATATCCAGCTCAAATATATATTCCTCCGCAATGTCAGCGATCCTTGCTTTCAGCCTCCCGGAATTGGATACCGGTTCGTCCAGAAGAATATTAACCTTCCTGACACCCGCATCCTGCAGGATGGTGAATATCAGCCGGATTGCATCATTTGTCTCCGGAATCAGCCGGTAAGTCCCTCGAAGGGCAGCCAGGTCACGAATCGTTCCATCCATACTATTCAGCAGGATAGAATTGCTCAGCATTACTTCCAACGTGATAATTATATTAAAGGGAACTCTGGCTTAATGCAGAGCCCTGTTCAGTTAATCTCTGTAAGTCCAGGAAACGACCATTTGATTAGCTGACGATTAGCACAGCTAATTTTAGGGTTCAGTCTCCGTGAAACCTACTGATCATTTTTATTTGAGCTGTCTTGCCATTTCCGTGGAATATGCTTAAACTACTGCTTCGACAATTGAAAGATCCATCACTTTTGTTCAACCATCACAGCCACTTTTTTCCCACTGAAGCCGATGCCAAAGAATATGATATTGCTGATGCCATGGTATTCCATGTCAGTATAATACTGATGATCCCTGATCTGCCCAATGCCTTCCGCTGCCAGCGCCTTCAATCCGGCTTCATCCAGATCCTTCTTCGTTTTGAATTCCAGAATAAATCCTGTCCTGCTTTTATCATGCGGCTCCAGCTGCACATCAAACCGACCCTCGCCGGACTCCCTGTTTGAGGTGATATAATAGCCGTCTGACATCACCGCCAGCATTCCAAAAACAGTTCCATGGTAAAAGCTCTCATATGCAGTATCATATACACTGGCCGACTGAAGCAGATATCTTTGCAGTGTTTCTGTAAGCAGTTCGCTGTTCCCTGTACGAACAGAAACTTCAAAGTCCCGCAGAAGAGATCCTGTAAAGACCGCACTGCACAGATTCAGGATTTCTTTCTGAAATACACTCTTGATCTCCTGATTAGGGATGGAAAGAGAACAGATCGGATTGTCATTGATTGCACTGACAATTCCTGTAACCCGCAGGTACCCGGCAACCAGCAGAAAGCTGTAAATGATATCTGCGTCTCCATTAAGCTCCGGATAAATGATATCTGTATCAATAATCGCCTGAACTTCCTTGCCCTGCATCAGTGCAGACAGGCTTTCATATGTCTCGGCATTTGCCTCTCTGATCAGCTGTCCGATCATCTCATTCCCGCTGGTTCTTGACCAGAAAGCTTTAGGTTTACAGTTATTGTTAAAGTAACTGATCACGGACCAGGGATTGTATATTTCCTCACTGCCAAACAAGTATCCATCATACCAGCTTCGGATTTCAGGAAGTTTTTCTTCCATTCCGTAATAAGCGGCCATCTCGGAAACTTCCTTTTGTGTGAACCCGAAATACTGCGCGTACTTGTCATCCATGATCGTGTTTGCAACCAGATTGTTTAATCCGCTGAAAAGGCTTTCTTTCGCGATCCGCAATATCCCTGTCAGAATTCCGAACTCGAGATCTTCGTTGTCCTTCAATCCTGCCGAGAAAAGATTACGCATAAAGTCGATCACTTCACCATAGCATCCGTTAAGATAACCCTGTTGGATCGGTGTATCGTATTCATCTATGAGCACGATTGCTTTCTGTCCATAATGCCGGGCAAGCATGGAGGACAGTTTCCTCAACGAAAACTGAACATCCGTTGTTCCAGCGCTGGAATCAGCAATTCTCTGATAAAATTTCTTATCGAATTCATTCAGCCTGTCACTGCCCAGAAGCTCAATATGTGCCAGAAAAGCTTCTTTTATCGAAAAGCTGAGGTTTTGATACATATCCTCCCAGTTATTCTGATGTGCGTCCTTAAAAGAGAGAAAGATGACCGGATATTTTCCCTGGTAACTCCAGTATTCTTTGCCAGCGGACCAGATTTCTTTATCCGTGAAATAGAAAGATGTATCTTCCTCTGACCGCTCAAAGAAAGTCCTGACCATATCTAACGTTAATGTCTTGCCAAAACGTCTGGGTCTCGTAAAAAGATATACTTTATTATGATCATCAATGATATCCTTGATCAACAGTGTTTTATCGACGTAATAACACTCTCTGGAAACCTCCTTATAGGATGTGATCCCAACCGGGCATGGAAGTAGTTTTGTTGTCCTTATTCGGGGAAGTGCCTTTTTTGCTTTCTTTGCACGCAGCACTGACGGCTTTTCAACATCGGAAGGAACCATCCAGAATTTACCTTTTTTATAGGCTCCCGAAAAATAGCCTTCCAGACATAACTGATTGATCCGTCTGGTAGTGACACCCCATTTTTCCGCAAGTTCCTTTACCCCGATATATTCTACAGCCAAAGGATCACCTCCCTCTAAGGTTTCTTCATTTATACTAACACATTTCAGGAAATTCTTCAACCTGTTTACAGGAAATAGCGTTGATTTACGAGAAACAAGACATCGCCTCGTATTATATTTCCTTTCCCGGTTTGAACAAATGCCGATCTTCCCTTTTTGAATAAGGAAATTTCAAGTCATATCTTAATCTGCGTTGACCAGACATTTTCTGTTTTTGCCGCTGATCATAACATTCTATGACCAGTACTGTGGGTCTTCGTTTTTGCTCGTCTTTAAAAGAAGTAAACCCTGACGCCATACAAGCTAAAGCACGCTGCACAGGACTCTGTCAGATCATCCAGCGATACGTAGCTTCTGTCCGTCCCTTCCATCAGTTTTCGAAGCATCGTCGTCTTGCCGACCTGTCTTGGACCTGTCACCAGAACAACCGGATACTCCTTTGTGACCTGGTTCACAATCTTCTCCAGACTCCCCGATATATAGTTCATCGGAATCTCCTTCGGCCGTTTTTTATTTTTATTATATATTACTTGAGAGTTGAAAGTTTTCAATAAAAGAATAAAAAAGAATAACCCTTCCGCATGATTTTATGGTATTCTTTAGT
>CANQAR010000035.1 GCA_947588845.1 uncultured Lachnospiraceae bacterium | reverse complement strand
TCTGTTCCAAAAACTTCATCCGAAAATTTCTCAGTTCAGGAAATCCTTCAGCCTCTTGCTTCTCGACGGATGTCTCAGCTTTCTGAGGGCCTTCGCCTCGATCTGACGGATTCTCTCTCTTGTGACGTTGAACTCTTTGCCTACTTCCTCCAGGGTCCGCGCGCGGCCATCCTTCAGACCGAACCGCAGCCGCACCACCTGGCGCTCACGCTCCGTCAAAGATTCGAGCGCCGTCGTCAGTTCGGCGCGGAGCATCGAGAACGCGGCGGAATCTGCCGGCGACAGCGCGGTATCATCCTCGATAAAATCCCCGAGATGAGAATCATCTTCCTCACCGATCGGCGTGTCAAGAGACACCGGATCACGCGAAATCTTCAGCACCTCGCGCACGCGGGCGACCGGAACATTCAGACGGTCCGCGACTTCCTCCGGGGTCGGCTCACGGCCAAGCTCCTGCAGAAGCGTCCTTGTCATGCGCAGCGTCTTGTTGATCGTCTCAACCATATGTACCGGCACACGAATCGTCCGCCCCGTGTCCGCAATCCCTCTGGTAATCGCCTGACGAATCCACCAGGTCGCATATGTGCTGAACTTATACCCTTTTGTGTAGTCAAATTTATCAACAGCCTTCATCAGGCCCATATTACCTTCCTGGATCAGATCAAGGAACGGCATTCCTCTTCCGACATACTTCTTGGCAATGCTGACGACCAGACGCAGGTTCGCTTCCGTCAGCTTTTTCTTGGCCTCCTCATCTCCCTGCTCCACCAGTTTTGCCAGCTCCACTTCCTCGTCTCCGGATAACAGAGGGACATTTCCTATTTCTTTCAGATACATCCGAACGGGATCTTCCGTGCTCACGCCTTCGAGAATATCCACGTCATCAATCAATTCAATTTCTTCCCGCTCAGATTCAGACAGCAGCATGTCATCGTCCGTATCGAGCAGCAGTTCTTCTTCCGGCATATCCTCCGGCGACTTGCCGCGCAGAATATCAATATGATTTTTCTCAAGATATTCCAGAATCATATCCATCTTGTCTTCTGTCAGCTCTATGCCCGGAAATGCTCCCAGAATCTCGTCGTATTCCAGCGTATTTTTCTTGGACTTGGCAAGAGCTTTCAGATTTTCCAGATTTTTAATAAACTGCTCCTGTACTTCATTCATGAGTATTTTCTCCCCCCATCTGTCAGATTACGCCTGCCTTTTAACATAACATTTTTGACAAAGGCTGTCAACTTCCTTTTATCCTGGCAGCGCTCCTGCCGTGCGCAATGATATCATCGGGCCTCCTGTATTTTCTATGTAGCCGCGGGTGATCCGTACGCTTCCGATGTTATCATCCTTCGGTATCTCATACATGATATCCAGCATGATCTCCTCAATGATCGCGCGCAGGGCCCGGGCGCCGGTTTTTTTCTCAAGCGCACGCTCGGCAATCGCTTCAAGAGCGTCGTCATCAAACTCCAGCTGGACCTCATCCATGGCAAGGAGTTTTTTATACTGTTTGATGATCGCGTTGCGCGGCTCCTTCAGAATCTGCACGAGCATTTCCTTTGTGAGTCCTCTGAGCGAAAAAATCACCGGGAGCCTCCCGATAAACTCCGGGATCATGCCAAATTTCCGGATGTCCTCCACCGTAACTTTTGAGAGGATGTCCGGGTCGTCGTCGTATTTATCTTTCAGATCGCTGCAGAAACCGATGGAAGCCTGTTTGTTGAGGCGCTCCTTGATGATTTCCTCAAGACCCGGAAACGCTCCGCCGCAGATAAACAGGATATTTTTTGTATTTACGGTTTCCATGGGAACCATTGCGTTCTTGCTCGTCGCTCCGACCGGGACTTCGATTTCGCTCCCTTCCAGCAGCTTCAGCATCCCCTGCTGTACAGATTCCCCGCTCACATCGCGCTGGTTCGCATTGCGCTTTTTCGCAATCTTGTCAACCTCATCAATAAAAATAATCCCCTGTTCCGCGCGCTCCACGTCGTTGTCCGCAGCCGCGAGAAGCCGCGACACCACACTCTCGATATCGTCGCCGATATAGCCGGCCTCCGTCAGGGAAGTTGCATCCGCAATCGCAAGCGGAACATCGAGCAGACGCGCCAGTGTCTTGACCAGGTAGGTCTTGCCGCTTCCCGTAGGACCGATCATCAGCATATTGGATTTCTCGATTTCGACGTCATCCGCCATGTCCGATGAAATTCTCTTGTAGTGATTGTATACCGCCACGGAAATTACTTTTTTTGCATGCTCCTGCCCGATCACAAACTCGTCCAGACTGGCCTTAATCTTGTGAGGAACCGGCAGCTTCCTGCGGTCCAGCGTTTTCTTTTCCTGCTGTTCCTGCGGTTTTTTCTTTTTGATTCTCTGCTTCTGGGGGATCATATTGAACAGATCAGAAAGATTGATCATACTGATGTTCGTCATCTTTGGCTTCTGTTTCCCCTTGTCAGAATCCTTCTTCTCTTCCTTCTGTTCCTCCTGCATCCCCTGCTGCAGTCCTTCCGGCATTCCTATCGCACTGGCAATATTCATCAGGTCTTTGTAGGACAGTTCCGACGATTCCATCGTATCGAACGCTTTCTGCATACAGTGATGGCAGATGCAGATCTGGTTCGGCAGACAGATCATCTCTCCGGCCTTGCTTTCCGGCCTGCGGCAAACAAAGCAGACCTTCTCATACTCTTCCGTATCCACAGTTTCCACGGGAGCCTTCTGCTCCATTCCCTCGTCCTTGTTCCTTTCTTCCATTCTTTACTCCCAAAGCATTTAAAAAACCAAGTTCCTGCTGCTGTCCACGGCCTGTAAGAGAGTGGACGACAGCTCTGTCCGCGCCCTCCCGGTCCGCGAACCGAAACGAACTTACCAAAATGTCACTTCCATCATTCCCGTTCGGCAATCCCCCCTGTCCGCTTTTTTCTTATTCTCTTTATCGTTTTTCTCGTTCCCTTCACCGACTTTTCGCCGCGCAGGCGGCATTTTCCGCTTCAAATTCGTGAGCGTCTCCACTCCGTTCCGATCCTGGTGCATCCTTACGAAATATCAGGCTCCGTCCGCAAAAGCCGGCGTCTGTTTACATTTTCGAGTTATTTTGCATCCGGATTCTCCCAGTAATTCCGGTTCATCGTACAGAACAGAATCATCCGTTCCGGCAGACGGCGGAATGATTTCCCCAGGCGGTATCCCGCGTACTTGAATCCACTTTTTATAACCAGCTCCGGAAGAAGCCATATCTTACGGCTGCGCAGCAGATATACCGCTGTCTGTTTCACCATACGTATGCCTTCTCCCTCCGAAGGAATTCCTTCAAAAATCTCCGGGTGCTCCGCCTGAGACACGCCGAGATCGAAATTCCGCCGGAACTGCTGCATATTGCTGTAATTATGCGAATGGATCACTTTCGCGTCCGCGCAGTAGGCGACCGCCTTTCCGTTCTGAATCAGGCGTCCCGCAAAAATCATATCTTCATTGAAAATTGTCCGCCTCTCAAAACCGCCGAGCTCCTCGTAGGCGCTCCTGCGGTACATCGCGCAGACATTGGAGCAGAAAAATGTCTTGATCCCCAGCCGCGGGAGATCCTCCTTCGTGCTGACTCTGCTCTCTGTCCCGTAATTAAAGCTCCGGGTATACCGCTCCAGCACGGAGCAGTCTTCGGCCGGAAGCTGCCGCGCGTACGCGGCGCAGACCCGCTCATCTTCAAAAGCCGCTCTCAGATTCTCAATCAGATGGGAATCCACCGGTACCGCATCCTGCGTTAGAAACAGCAAAAACGCGCCGTGCAGCATTTCTGCTGCCATGTGCCGCGTTCCGCCATGGTCAAACTCCTCTTTCTTAATATGAATAACTTCAATATTGCCCGGAGCCTCCAGGTACGAATCATCAAACAGCTCCCGCTCTGTATTTACAAGCAGGATCCTGTGCGGCCTCCTTGTCTGCTCCGCCAGCCGCAAAAGCAGCCGGCGGAGTTTCTCATCCGGTCTGTACACCGGTATCACAACATCGATCTCTGTATCTCTCATACTGCAGTTCACATTCCTCCGTCATCCTTCCGGGATTTCTGTCTCTCGCAATTCCGGGCACGGACTGCCGGGGAATGAACCGCGGTTCTCCCGTCATTCCGTCATTGAATCCCTGTCTCCGAAATGATCTGACTGCTGATCTGCTGCACCGTATCGGACGGAGTATAATTCTCCTCCCCGAAAAGATAGCTGTGCAGCTGCGTCACATTCGCGGCCAGATTTACCGGAACGACACAGTCCCCCGCGGCAATGTTCGCCGCCTGCTGATCAAACGGGAATCCGGTCGAGTCCGCGATGTTATAGCTCATAATGCCGGTCGCGAGGCTGACAAGCTCCGGCGTGCTCAGGCTTGTGGAGATATTCGGAACCATCTCCGTGACAATCGACACAACCTTGAGCGGCTGCGCCTTCGCTTTCTCAAGAATCTTTCCAAGCACCTCTCTCTGACGGTCGGTACGCTTGTAATCCCAGCCCTCCGTGTAGCGGATCCGGCAGTACGCCAGCGCCTGAATGCCGTCCAGATGCTGATAGCCCGCGGAAGAAAGCGGCACGTAGGAAACTCCGGTCACACGGGAATTCTCCTCGCAGTAGCCGTTCAGCCACGTCAGCTCCTCATCCGTGATCTCCATGTCGATGCCTCCGACCAGGTCAACCATCTCAACGATCGCGTTGAAATCCACCGTCACAAAATCTTCTATATTAAGATCCAGATTTGTATTCAGCATATTAACGGCCTGCTCCGCGCCGCCGGCAGCATAACATTCCGTCGCTTTGCGGTAATGCCCGTCCGTGTTGTCAAGATACGTATCCCTGTATACCGACACGAGCTTGACGTCCTTTGTCTTCTCGTTGATGCTGCAGATAATGATCGTATCACTGTTTGCGTAATCCAGATTCCCTTCCCTGGAATCGACGCCAAACAGCGCTATGTTGCGGTAATCCCCGGACAGACTCAGATTGTTTACCAGAATATCCCCCAGCTTCACCCGGTCCATGCGGTAAAGCTGCGCCCCCGCAAACAGCGCTCCCGCCGCGATCAGAAGCACAAGCACCTCAACCACAAACAGCCATCTTCTGCGTTTCTTCTTCTTTTTTCTTCTGCGGATATCTCCCTGCATTTCCCTGTCGTCATAGTACCCTTCCCTGTCATTTCCAGGGTAATTCCCTCTTCGTCCCATTCACACTCACCTCTCACCGTCCGCACCACGTTTTCTGCGTCCTTATCTGTGTTTACTATATCATTATTTTGCAAAAAAGAAAACCAGAAATACATAAAACAGCAATAAAAAAACACAATATTTCTGTTATTAATACGCGTTTTTATTGATAAACCCACGAAATACTGTCATAATCAGTATTTTAATGTCCAGCCCGACCGTCCAGTTCTCAATATAATACAGATCATGATCGATTCTCTTCTTGATTGAAGTATTGCCGCGCAGGCCATTCACCTGTGCCCATCCCGTCATACCGGGCCGTACCTGATGCTTGACCATGTAGCGCGGGATCTCTTCCCGGAACTTTTCGACAAACTGCGGCCGCTCCGGTCTGGGACCCACAAGGCTCATATCCCCCTTCAGGACATTGAAAAGCTGCGGAAATTCATCGATGCTTGTCTTTCGGATAATTTTTCCTACCCGTGTAATCCGCGGGTCGTTCTTTACCGTCCAGCCTTTCTTCTCATCCTCCTCTGTCTGCTGTTCCATCGAACGGAACTTATACATCTGGAACGGCTTGTTGTGAAGCCCCACTCTCTCCTGCTTAAAAATCAGCGGCCCCTTTGAGGTCGTCTTGACCAGAATCGCCGTAACCAGCATGAGCGGTGAAAAAATGATCAGACAGATGACCGATCCGCAGATATCCATAATGCGTTTTACCATCATATTAAACGTATTTGTCAGCGGAACGTGACGGATATTTATGACGGGAAGCCCCATTAAATCTTCCGTGTAAGGCTTCGTCGGAATAATATTTCCGTAATCAGGAATAAACTTTGTGTGTACGCCGGATTTTTCGCATGTCGCCACGATACGTTCCAGCTTGTTGTACTCATTCAGTCCGAGCGTGATCACGATCTCATCCAGACTGTTCAGCGCCAGAAGCGCCTCCAGACTTATCAGGGGACCGAGCACGCAGACCGTACGGTACATGGAACCTGCCTGCGCAAAATCATCCAGGATCCCCATGATCTTGTAGTTCCACTGGGGATTCTGCTCCACACGGTCGATGAACTCTATCGCCGCGTGGCTGTAGCCGATCAGAATGATGTATTTCCGGTTAAATCCGCTCCTCTGAAAGCGGATCAGCGCCAGACGCACACAGTTGCGCTGAACTACCGTCAGGATGATATTGAAACAGATGAATAAAAATATCATCAGACGGGAAATATGCTGCTGGCCGACCAGATACAGCAGCGCCGTAAAAGTCAGACCGCCGATCGCGTTGGCCTTCAGAACATTGCCGCCTTCCAGCCGTCTTCCCTGGATACGCTTTGAGGCGTAGAGATTAAACGCATAGTACAGCAGCAAAAAAAACGGCACGATAAATACGAGCGCCATCATGTAGATCTGAACAGGCAGAACGCCGATCGACTCATCATTGGTGCTTCCCGGTACCAGAAACCAGGCGATAACGTAGGACAGCACGATTACAAGCGCATCCAGTACAACCTGCAGCCGGTTAAAATATTTCTCATTATCGTTAATCAAAACATTTCACCCCTGTATCCGGCAGAAACTTCGCTCCCCGTCTTCCTGCCGCTGTAAATTATCTGGGCCTGCCTCTGTCCGCTCCATGGATGGCAGCGCTCATCCATTTTCTTGTGTCACAGGAAATTTCGTCCTGTGACATAAAGCTTTCGGCAGGAATCCCGTTTTCTCCGCTCAGAACTCACTCACACGGTCAGAAATCCGCTATACGGCGAACAACATTTACCCAGAGTTCCCACTGTATCCTGAAATAATAAACAAGATTTTTCCTGCGCACCCTGACTTTCTTATCTTTGCTGCAAAGCCTGATCCCCTTCCCCAGGCCTGTGATATATTCCTTAAAATACCCTTTCTGCGCAAAAAATATCATTTTTATCAGAAACCCTGCGGCCAGAAAAGGAAGATTCAGAAGAATCTGCGGCCACGGCATATTCTTGTAAATCAGATAGATGCTGTTCCGGGAAGAATGACGGATCTTGAACTCATTGTAAACGGAGCCGCTCGTGGCGCTTCCGACATGGCGGACAACCGCCTCCGGAATATAGAGATTCCGGTATCCGGCTATCCGCGCGCGGTAGGCGACATCGACATCTTCCAGGTACGCAAAATGAACCTCGTCGAACAGCCCGATTTCGTCAAAGACAGACCGGCGGTAGATTGCCGCTCCGGCGCATGCGGAGAATATCTCGCGCCGTCTGCCGTATCTGGCAGCCGGTTTGCCTTTTCCGCAGGCATACGCCCAGCCAAGCGCGCAGTAATAATCGCCCCCGTCGTCCATCTTTTCGGGATCATCCATCCGGACCATCCGCGAAGCACAGGAAAAACAGTTCGTTTCTTCCTCCATTGCGGCGATCAGTTCCTCCGCAAAGGATGTCTCACATACCGTATCATTATTCAGAAGAATCACATACGGCGTGTCCGCCATGCGGATTCCCTCATTGACCGCGCAGCAGAAGCCTCTGTTGGTCTCATACCTGCGCACCGTCACTTCCGGATAGTGCGACTCCACATAATCAGCGCTTCCGTCCGTAGATCCATTGTCAATCAGAATCACCGAAAAATCCTGCCGGCTCTGCTCCCGCAGGGAATCCAGGCATCCTTTCAGATACCGCATACCGTTCAGGTTCGGTATAACCACTGTCGCTGTCTGCATAGTTTAACCTCTCTACAAAGCCGGCCGTCATCCGCCAGACATATGCAGGCACGTCACGGCTCACTGCCTGCGGGAATCACACAGCCGGGAATCACGGATCACCGCGGACCGTCAGTCAGCCCGCAGAGAGTAGTTCCATTTCGCGAGAGAAAAATTCCGGTTGTAATAAGGGTCCCCGTTTTTCAGAATCGATATCCAGCGGGTTCTCATAAATTCAATTTCAGACTGGAATCTGCGGACCTTTTCAGGCGTATCCTCCATTCCTCTTGTTTTCGATTCATAATGGTAAAGCTCCGCATAGGGATCGTAGACCACAAGGTATCCCTTTTCCCGCACGCGAAGGCAGAAATCAATATCATTGAACGCAACCGCAAGCTTCTCCTCAAACCCGCCGGCCGACTCAAAGGCTTTGCGGCTGACCATCATGCAGGCGGCCGTCACCGCGCTGAGATCCTGCTGCAGCGATTCCTTGTGGAGATAGCCGCTGTGCGACCGCTTCATCCCGGTGAACATACAGCCGCCGACCCCGCCGATTCCGACAATAATCCCTGCGTGCTGAATCGTGTCGTCCGGATAATAGAGACGCACGCCCACAATTCCGGTCCCGGGCCGCTGACAGTGCCCGAGCATC
This sequence comes from uncultured Lachnospiraceae bacterium, assembly GCA_947588845.1. Lineage (GTDB taxonomy): Bacteria > Bacillota > Clostridia > Lachnospirales > Lachnospiraceae > Choladousia. Next base: position 29,444 of record CANQAR010000035.1, on the reverse strand, counting down.
TCATCCATCCAGTCCTCACTGATCACCTCAATGTCATTATTCAGAAATACAAAATAGCTGCCCTTCGCCTGCCGGACCCCAAAATTATTGATCGCGGAATAATTAAACTCTTTGTTCCAATATACAACACGAATCGAATCTCGTCCATCTATTTCTTTATAGAAAGAAAAAATTTCATCTGTTTTACTGTTATTTTCTACAATAATAATTTCATAATTCCGGTATTTTGTCCTGTCTTTGATGGAAGCAAGACATTTTTCGAGCGTTTCCTTCTCATCCTTGTTCGGTATGATAATCGACACCAGAGGCTCGCTGCTGACATGGTAGCGCACCCGGTAAAATCCGAAATCCTTTTTGCAGGAAACCTCCCCCTCCAGCCCGACACGGGCCAGATGCGCCGCAATCGCCCTTCGTCCCGCTTCATACGCGTACTGCTTGGACAGCGGATTGTCCGCCGTCGACTGCGCGTGCGTCCTCCAGTGATACAGAACCCGCGGTATATGGCAGATTCCGCGTGCCTGTTCGGTGCACCGCAGAATAAAATCATAATCCTGCGCCCCTTCATACGCCCCGTCAAAGCCTCCGACACGGGCCAGAAGCTCCCTTGCGCACACCAGAAAATGGCAGATATAATTGTTGGAGCGAAGAAGATCCGGATTATAGTCCGGCTTGAGATTCGGCTGGAAATGTTCCGCCTGCCCCTCGCTGAATTTATCCTCATCCGTGTAGAGCAGTTCCGGCCTGTCGTCCCCCTGAAGCCGGGCCGCCATCTCATACAGAGCGTCCGGCGCCAGCAGATCATCGTGATCCAGCAGACCGACATAATCCCCCGCGGCCATGCCGAGCGCCGCGTTCGTGTTCCCGGCGATTCCGCGGTTTTCCTCCAGAATCAGCACACGAATCCGGGAATCATTCCGGGCATATTCCTCAAGGAGAGCGCGCCGTCTTTCAGCATCTGATTTCGGTTCTGTCTTTCCGCCTCGGGATTTCCCTGACCCGACACCCAATTCTTCTTTCTCACCTCGGAGTTTCCCTGATCCGGCACTCGGTTCTTTTTTCTCACCTCGAAGTTCCCCTGATCCGGCATCTCCGCTTCCGTCCGCCAGACACAGCTCCCAGTTCGGATACGTCTGGCCAAGCACCGACTCGATCATCTCCCGCAGATACCGCTCAGGCGTGCGGTACACCGGAACCACAATGCTGATCAGCGGCTGCACGGCAAAATTTCTGCCTCTCTGCGCGGCAAGCTCCTCCTCCGAAGCTTTATGTTTCTCATACCACGGGCCGTAAGGCACCTCCTCCGGCTCCACGCGGTCGCTCAGCCGGATCAGAAATTCCTTCAGCCCAAAATGCTTCAGATATTTTAACCCCTTCTGTATATTGTAAGGGGTCAGTTTGCGGATAAAATTCAGACATTTTCTAATATTCATCATATTCCAGCAGACATTTCACGATATATCTGACGTCCTCCATGGAGAGATTATAAAACATCGGCAGCCGCATCAGCCGCTCGCTTTCCCGGGTCGTCCAGACATCCTCGCCACGGAATTCCCCGAAGCGGCGGCCCGCCGGCGACGAATGAAGCGGAATGTAATGAAACACACAGTAGACGCCTTTTTCCCGCAGATGACTGATCAGCTTTGTGCGCGTCTTCAGATCCTTCGCCTTCACGTAAAACATATGCGCGTTGGGCGTGCATTCCTCCGGAATATACGGAAGTTCCAGGCATCCTCTGTCCGCCAGCGGCTGAAGCTTTTCCTTATAATAATCGTAAATCTCCTGCCGTTTCCGGCCGATCTCGTCCATCTTTTCAAGCTGGGCATACAGATACGCGGCGTTCAGGTCGCTCGGCAGGTAGGAAGACCCGTAGCCGACCCAGGTATATTTGTCAATCTGTCCCCGGAAAAACTTGCTTCTGTCCGTACCTTTTTCCCGCAGTATCTCAGCCGGCTCCAGATAACGGTCATCCCCGAACAGAAGAGCTCCGCCTTCCCCCATCGTATAGTTTTTCGTCTCGTGGAAGCTGTAGCAGCCGAAATCCCCGATCGTACCGAGCGCGCGCCCCTTGTACCAGGCATTGACGCCCTGCGCCGCGTCCTCAACCACTTTGAGTCCATATTTTTTCGCGAGCGCCATGATCGTATCCATCTCACAGGAGACTCCCGCGTAATGCACTGGGACGATCGCTTTTGTTTTTTCCGTAATCGCGGCCTCGATCTTCGTCTCGTCAATATTCATCGTATCCGGACGTATGTCCACAAATACGATCCTGGCTCCCTGCAGCACAAAAGCGTCAGCGGTAGATACGAATGTATAGGAAGGCATGATGACCTCGTCGCCCGGCTGAATTTCACACAGGAACGCGGCCATCTCAAGCGCGTGGGTGCAGGAAGTCGTCAGAAGAACATTTCCCGCTTTCAGTTTCTCACACATCAGCGCCGAACATTTTTTCGTGAACGGTCCGTCTCCGCAAAGCTTCCCGTTCTGGATCGCCTGCCGCATGTATTCCAGCTCATTTCCAACAAAAGGTGCTTTATTAAAACTGATCATCTTATCTTTTCCCCCGATCACACATCCCGAAGGATGTTCACGACCATCATACAGCAAAAGGGGGAAAACTGCAACTAAAAGAATTTGCGACGGCTTAAACGACACCTTCCTTTAAATTCTAAGAGAAAAATCCGCCTTATCCAGCGTCAGGTTCGGATTGTAGTACGGGTCTCCCGCCTTCACCTGATCTCCCCACCGTTCCAGGAAAATCGCAATCTCACTGTTGAAACGCTCGATCTTCTCCTGCGTGTTTTCCAGCCCGCGCGACCTGGATTCGTAATGGTACAGCTCCGCGTACGGATTATAAACAATCCGTTTGCCGTACTGGCGCACCTTCATGCAGAAATCAATATCATTGAAGGCCACCTTCAGATCAGAGGACATACCGCCGACCGCGCGGAAAACGGAGGCCTTCACCATCATGCAGGCGGCAGTCACCGCGCTGTAATCCTGCGCGCAGATAATCCGCGAAAAATATCCGTTATCCCCGCGCTTCTGTCCGATAAACGCATGTCCGGCGATGCCGCCGAATCCGAGCACCACACCGGCATGTTGTATGATGTTGTCCTCGTAGTACAGACGCGCTCCGACGGCTCCGACCTCCTCAAGCTGACAGTATCCAAGAAGCTGCCGCAGACAGTCCGGATTGATGATTTCCGTGTCATTGTTCAGCAGAAGCAGATACTCCCCTTTCGCGTAGGCCGCCCCGAAATTATTGACCGCGGAATAATTGAACCCTCCAGGTTCGTCATAGTAAACGACCTGGACTTTGTGATTGTCCCGCTCAAGACGCCGGTACATCTTGAACGTCTCCGGATCCGTGCTGTTGTTTTCGATAACAATGTACTCATAATTGCGGTAGTCGCTCTTCTTCTCGATCGAATGGATACATTTTAAAAGATCCTCCGCATGGTCCTTATTCGGAATCAAAATCGAGATCAGCGGTTCTCCCTGAATCTCAAACTCCGTCCGGTAAAGCCCGGAATACTCCCCTTCCACAACCCGCGCCCGAATCCCCAGCCTGTCGTAATGCGCCTGAATGGCACGGCGGCCCGCGTCAAACGCGTATTTCTTGCTTTCCGGACTTTCCGACGTCGACCCTCTGTGCGCCCGCCAGTGATACAGAATCTTCGGAATATGCGCGATTCTGTCCTCCGTCGTCTGTTCCGTGCACCGCAGCACATAGTCATAATCCTGCGCCCCGTCGAACGCGGAATCCAGAAGACCGACGCGCTGGCAGAGCTCCCGCTTCACCATCACCAGATGGCAGAAATAATTCATGCTGCACAGAAGCTCCGGATTGTAATCCGACTTGAAATGCGGCTCGAAATATTTCCTGCCCGTGCTGTCCACCTTGTCCTCATCTGAATAGATCAGCTCCGTATCCTGACGCGCGTTCAGCAGGCTGACGCAGGCAAAGAGCGCGTCCGGAGCCAGCAGATCGTCGTGATCCCCAAACAGGAAAAACTCTCCCGTGGCCGCCCTCATGGCCTCGTTTGTATTCGGTGCGATCCGAAGCCGCCTGCGGTTGCGCAGCACCCGGATTCTCTCATCCTTCCACTCATATTCATCCAGAATCGGGTCGAGCGGAGAATCCGCCCCGCTTCCGTCCGAGAGAATAAGTTCCCAGTTCCGGTAAGTCTGCGCCTCGACCGACGCGATCATCTCTCTCAGATATTTCTCCGGCGTGTAATAGAGCGGAACGAGAATGCTGATTTTGGGCTCCCAGATGAACGTACAGTGCTTCTGCCCCACCAGCTCCTGACTCGTCGTCCCGTATTTTTTCCGCCATTTTTCATAACTGATGCTGTCCGTTCCAAGCACGACATCCGAGACACGCTTCGCGAACTGTTTCCCGCCTTTTCGCTGGAAATACAGCCACCCTTTCTTCATGAGGTTAAAAAGGTCCTCTCTCCCGGAAAGCATCTTCTCACAGTTCACCGTATAGGACGCCGTCTTGCCTCCGCCCCAGATTTCCAGCCGGAGCAGCTTCTCTTTGGGCTTTGGAAAAATCAGTTCGAACCCATGCGTCTCCTCAAGCAGCACCTCCGGATACTCTCCCTGAATATCCATCCGGTGTCCCGACGCATACTCTGTCCGCATCACCTTCCCCTGGCCGTCAAAAAGCGCTACCTTCACATTCTCGCCGATATACCAGCCGCGCAGCAGATACCGGCCGTCCGGCTGAACGCTCAGACTTTCCATCCACGAATCCATATGATGCGAAAGCTTCACAAGCGTCTCTCCCGAGGCCGCATAGATGCGCGGACGCTCGCCATCTTTCAGCAGAACCCTGTTCACCTCAAGCCTTCCCGACCACCCGTATCCCTGCGGCAGCGAGATTTCGATAAAGTACTCCAGCGGAACATTTGTCTTGTAACGCAGATATTTTTTCGTCACTTCCACGCCCCGCTGGACTCTGACCTCCACCGGAAGTTTCTTTTTGTCCATCCAGGCCTCAAACCTGGCGTCTCCATCCATATCATTTTCAATCCATCCCTGGATCACAAGCGTATCTTTTTTCTTAACATGAAATCTGACCCGCTCCCTTGTAAACTTCCCGCTCATCCTTTTCCTCCCGCCGTCCTGCCGGCTGTGTTTCCCCGCTTGTCCGGAGATCTTTCTGATTATTGTTCTACGGTTTTCTGCAAAGTGCTCCTGCACGGCTGCAGTCTGCAGCCCGGACGCCGCGTTACAACTTCTGCTCTTCACCCTCCTGCAGGCCGTGACCGGCAGCAGCGTCCGGCGATGCGCAGAAGCGCTGCCTTCGTTTCCTTCTCACTCTTCTCACGCACAGCAGCACAAGGAACAATACAAACGCCGCTCCCGTGACCACAAACGCGTACCGGATCCCCGGTATCTCGTAGGTAAGCTCCACCTTATGTTCTCCCGCATCCAGTTCCAGCGCCATATACATATAATTTGCCCTGCGCAGCTCCGCCTTTTCCCCGTCCACCAGAGCTGTCCATCCTCTCTGGTACGGAATGCTGAGCACAAGAAATTTGTCCTCATCCAGCGTGATTCTGCCCGCAACCCGGTTCGTCCCGGTCTCCACATCCTCAAGCACATTCTCCGTCAGATTTTCCGTATACAGTTCCATGTTGTCCATCGGCAGGCTGTACAGCTTCAAAGTCTTAAACTGAATCATCCCCTGCTTGTCCAGACTGATCCTGCAGGATTTTATTGCCTTTTTGTGATAGCCGAGATTGAACACAAAATTTTTCTGCTCTGTCTTGTAACGGTAATCATCCGGCGAAAAATCATACTCTACTTTATTCTTTTTTGTTTCCAGAGAAATCGTGATCTGTTCCTCCGACATATCCCCCTCAAGAAACGCGTCTTCCAGGACAAGATATGTCTCCGAATTCGGAGTTCCCTTAAAATTCAGCTGCAGATCGTATGTCCCATCTCCCTCTTCCGGGATTATGACGACTTCTTCTCCCTTCTCCTGACTCCGGATTCTGGAAGCTTCCTCTTCCATTCCCGCGATCAGCGCATGCTCTGTCAGGCAGGCGCGGCTCTCCTTCACCGACTTGATCTTCAGCTCTTTCACCGTGAGCCGGACATCCTCATCTTCCCTGTTTTCTATATTTTCCGCACGCTCCGTGTCTTCCGTATCATGAAGCAGAACCTTCTGCATCAGGACTTCCTGACGCTCCAGGCTGCCGTAGGATTCCAGTTCCTCTTCCGTGATCGAATCCCGGTATGTATAGCCGATCGGAAGCGCGTACCTGTTTTTGTATACCGTCGCTTTCCCGTACGGCAGATCTGTCTGCAGAAGCTTCTCCGCCCCATACGGAAGAGTCCTGCCCGGCTCCTCGTAGGCGGCGTAATATTTGACAGCCGCGAGATTGTTCATATAAGCGCTGTTATTCAGGCCCAGCATCTGCGTCGGACTGTAGCTGACGCTGCCCATCTCCTCCAGATACTCCATAATGTTTCCGTTGTACGTGCTGCTGATCAGATAAATATCATTATAGTCAAACAACATCGACGCATTGCTGTTGTAATAGCTCAGTTTCGGCATGGCCACGCGGTAAAAGCTGTCGTCCCCCACCTCTTCCACCGCCTGCAGCGGAGTACTCGTCACCGGCTTTAAAGCGCTCCCGCCCTGCTTCATAAATCTGGCGGCATGCCTGTCAATATGGAACAGAGAAAAGCCCTGCCAGAACACCATCACCGCGACCAGACAGATTATCAGCCCTCTCCTGGCAGCATCCGTAAATGAGCCGAAACGCGCCGCATGCATCCCGTCCGCCCTTTCAGGCTCATCCCGCCGGTCCGCGCAGTCTCCCCCGTCCTGTCTCTGCACAGGCAGAAATCCCGAGAAATGTAGTCCTTTTTGGAAGAGCCCCTGCTGATTCTCCTGGATCACCAGAAGAACCGCGAACGTCACCGCGAGCAGCAAAAACGCGACCTGCGTAAACCCGGTGCTCTTGTTATTCCCAAAAAACGCAAGAACACCATACAAAAGCGTCACCGCCGCGCAGACAATCTTTTCGTTCTTTTTCATCCGGTAAAGATCCGGCAGGCAGTCCGCCGTCGCAAAAGCCACCACAAGCGCCGCAATATAGCACCAGCGGTTTACCACCGCGCTGAAGCCGCTGAAGATAAAGCCGAACAGCGGAAATGCCGCGAAGCCGAACGAGACCAGCATCAGAAGCTTAAGTTCCTTTCTGCCTTTGCGCATAAACAGAATGACGACCACAAACAGGGCGAGCGGCAAAAATCCGAATTTCATCCAGTTGCCCGGAGAATTCCCTGTCGTGATAAACGTCAGAAAACAGTCCACCAGCCATTTCGCGTCGTAATAGAACAGGGAAGGCGTCTTGATCAGCACGTTTCCGCTGCGCCCGGAACCAAGGTACACGCCAAAGTTCGTCACAAGAACAATGGCGGCCATCGCCACGCCGAGCAGATAAGATCCGACGACCGTCAGTCCTCTCGACAGGAAATTCTGAAGGGTCCTCCCCTCTTTCTGACAGAAAAACCGTACCAGGAAGTAAACGCCCATGGCGATCGTATTCATATACAGATAGTAATAATTGCTGTATAAAGATACCGCGACAAAAATTGTGCACAGATACCAGCGCCTTTTCTGCAGTATCTCCTCCATCGAGAGAATCAGAAGCGGCAGCATGATCAGAGGTATCATAAAATTCGTGTGCATCGTGCCTCCGTACAGCGGAAAACCGCTGACGACGTACACCACGCTCGCCAGAAACGCCGCGAAATATCCTTTCTTAAAATACAGGCAGAGAATGGACATGGACACTCCCGCCAGATAGAACCGGAGCACCGTGATAAAATCATAGGCAAATTCCATGTGATCTTCGCCGAACAGCGCAAACAGGAAGTACAGCGGTTCCATGCTGTAATTGACCTCCGCTCCAAGTCCAAGGCGGAAATCATACATCATCAGTTCAAAATTCCCGCTCAGAAGCCCCTTCACCAGATTCCGGATATAGCGGGAAAAATAGATCGCGCGCGGAAAATACTGGGAAACCCCGTCCCCGAGCACAATGAACGTCTTTCCTGTGCGGATGTATTCAAAAAACACCAGAAACAGCACAAGTAAAAAGGCTGCTGTGTACACGGAAAAATAAAAGGCCGTTCTGCGGCGGACTTTATTCCGGGCAAAATCACGCAAAACCGCACAGCACCGGCTGACCAGCAGAAACGCCGGAATCAGAAGAAAAACCGCCGCGATGACAGCAGCCGCCACCGCCAGCGTCTGAACCGTTCCAAACCCTGAAAAGGTACTTCCGCCATACTTATAAAGTCCGAACAGAGCCAGCGAATACAGAAGAAACACTGGTTCGGTCATCCGGCAGATCATCGCCGCGCTCCTGAAACGCGCCGTGACGCGCGCCAGCAGTTTTGACACAACATACAGAAGATACACAGGAAGGAACGCGGCAGTCACCCGAAACAGCGCCTGCAGCGGCGTCCTGCACAGCAAAAGCGAGCATATGGAAACCGCGGCTGCCGCAGCCGCCGTCTTCCAGTCAAAATCCGGTTCTCTCTCCTGGAACCAGATCCCGAGCAGAAAAAACGCAAAATAAGGAACTCCGGGCACCGCCTGCTGCTTTGTCGCCCCGAAAAATACTGCCGCAAGATCGTACATCTCACCTTTCGTCTGAAGCAGCGCGGACAGAATGCACAGCACGCCGGCCAGAATCATTTTTCTCTTATTTTCAGCCAGACGGCAGATCTGTCCGTCGAGCATCCTGACAATGAGAAGCATCAGAGCAAGCGTGAGAAACAAAGCGGAAACTGCCGGGACGCACAAGAAAGAAAGAACGTCCGCAAAAACAGAAATCGGAATATATTTTCTCTCCGCAGTCAGTACCTCAGACCAGGCCGGAAGCAGCTCATTTACAAAAGTAAGGAGGAAAAAGTACGCGTAATAACGCCCCGCACTTATAAGAAGCCATTTTTTCCGGTCTTCAGGAGAATCCGCACGTCTGCCCCCATAGCAGTATCCGGCCCGGAAAATAAATCCCGGCACAAATACCAGATAAAGCAGAGTGCTCAGTCTTTCCGCCAGAACTGTCTTTGCGGCGCAAAGCTGGAGTGCCATATAGAAAAAAAAGCACAAAAACAGCAGCAGATTCATCGTTTCGCTGCATCCGCCCTGATTCCTCCTGTTATTTTTTCCCATTTTCCAGAACTTCCTTTCTGTCATTTTTTTCACGCTTTTTTCAGTAAAGCTGCTCTACTACGCCGTATTATACCTTTATAAAATATACATTGTCAACAGCAAACCAGAGATGCCTTCCGCTTCCTTCTCCGTTTTGCCACTTGATTTCCAAATGTATCTTCTTTATAATAAAGAACTGAAACCTGGCGAACCGGGACACGCTTTATGCGTTTCGCCCGCTGCCGCGGCATACCGGACCATCCATGCGCAGACATGGCAGCTTCCGGCCGCCGCGCCACACTTACTTCCAACGGAAGGAGGATTCGATTTATGTCTTATGGAGATTACAGCAGCGCAAAAAAAGCCGGCAAGAAAGATTATCAGGCCCGCCTGATGCGCGGACAGAAACCCACCCTTGAAGTCCTTGACGATATTCTGGAATCGCCTGATTCACTGACTCAGGTTTCTCTCGGACTTGTCCAGATTCCGATCGATCAGATCGTCGGTACCCGGTACGAAGGGCGCAGCAGTTCTTTCGCAGGCAATTTTATGCCGATTCTGGAAGACACCACGGAATTCGCCCACAAGTGGGTAGCGCTGAGCCGGGCGCATGAAAATGAGGGAATCCGGGATCCGATCAAAGCTTATGAATATATGAACAAATATTATGTGGAGGAAGGAAATAAGCGTGTCAGTGTTCTGAAATATTATGAGGCCATTTCTATTCCAGGCTATGTAACACGTATCATTCCGAAACGTACCGGCGAAAAAGAAAACAACATTTATTTTGAATTTCTGGATTTTTATAAAGTATCAAAAATCAATTACATCTGGTTTTCAAAGGAAGGCAGCTTCGCCAAACTGCAGGAAGCAGTCGGCAAGCAGCCGGATGAGGAATGGAGCGAGGACGACCAGCTTAATTTCAGTTCCATCTTCTCCCGTTTCACGGCGGCATATGAGGCAAACGGCGGTAAAAAACTCACGATCACAGCCGGAGACGCTTTCCTCTCGTTTATCACGCTCTATGGCTATCAGGCGACAGATGCCCTGTCCGCGGCCGAGCTGAAAACGTCTGTCGCAAAAGTCTGGGAAGAATTTGAGCTTCTCGAGCACGATGAAGAAATTGAGCTGAAGATGGACCCTAACACGGAGAAAAAGCCTCTTCTGAGCCGTCTCATCCCGCTGGCTCTCGGAGAGCCCAAACTGAACATTGCATTTATATATGAAAAAACTCCTCGTTCCTCCGCATGGACCTACGCCCATGAGCTTGGCCGCATGCATCTGGAACAGACATTCCCGGATGAGGTTGTCACCCGCAGCTACGAAAATATCACGGCGGACACGGTTGAGAACTGCATTTACAAGGCGATCTACGAAGGCTGCAATATCATTTTCACGACGACGCCGACCTTCGCCCAGGCCAGCGTAAAGGCCGCCATCTCGAACCCGGACGTCCGTATTCTGAACTGTTCGCTGAACACGTCACACCGGTACATAAGAACCTACTATACGAGAATGCACGAGGCCAAATTCCTGATGGGCGCGATTGCCGGAGCCATGGCGGAAAACGACCGCCTGTCCTACGTCGCGGATTATCCGCTGTTCGGCAACATCGCAAATATCAACGCGTTCGCGCTCGGCGCAAAGATGATCAACCCGCGCGCCAAGGTACACCTCGAATGGTCCACGCTGAAAAATGTGGATATCTGGGAAAACATCCGCAAGGTCGCTCCCTCCTGTATCTCCGGAAGAGACATGGTGATCCCGGAGCAGCCGTCGCGGCTTTTCGGCATCTATCACTATGACGGAGAACATGTCCGGAATCTGGCGATGCCGCTGTACCACTGGGGCAAATTCTATGAGAATCTGATCCGCACGATCATGAACGGAACCTGGAAGAGTGACGACGATACTACCCGCGCGATCAACTACTGGTGGGGAATGTCGTCCGGCGTAGTAGATATCATCTGCTCGCAGAACCTCCCGGTCGGCACGAAGCGTCTTGTGGAGCTTTTAAAGCACACGATCAGCTCCGGCAAATTCAACCCGTTCGCCGGAATCCTCTACTCGCAGACAGGCATTATAAAAGGGAGTCCGGACAACATCCTCTCCCCGGAGGAGATCATGGAGATGGACTGGCTCGCCGAGAATGTCATCGGTACGATTCCGGAACGCGAAGAGCTTATGGAGCAGGCAAAGCCTGTGACTTCTCAGCAGGGCGTGAAGATGAAGAAGGCATAATACTATCCGGAGGCCGCGGTCAGCCATGGAATGAACAAAGAGATTTCCATGGTCTGCGGCCTCAGGTTTCGGTGGAAGGGAATGAATTGTAACATCAGACATTCATGACAGGAAAGCACCATGAATAAAAAGCCGGAAAGGAACGTGATGAACTATGCGGATACTGGCGATTGCAGACGAAGAGTCCAGATATCTGTGGGATTTTTTTGACAAGAGCAAACTGGAAGGGATCGACCTGATCATCTCGTGCGGCGATCTGCACCCTTATTATCTGTCCTTTCTCGCCACGTTTACTTCCGCGCCCGTCCTGTACGTACACGGAAACCACGACCAGAAGTACGAAAAGATCCCTCCCGAGGGCTGCATCTGTATCGACGACAAGATATACGTCCACAACGGCGTGCGGATCCTCGGACTGGGCGGTTCCATGCGCTACCGCCCGGGCAGCCACCAGTATACGGAGCGTGAGATGCGCCTCCGGATTGCCCGGCTCGGGTTTTCGCTCCTCTGGCACCGCGGTTTCGATATCCTCGTCACGCACGCGCCGGCCTATCAGCTCAACGACGGCCGCGACCTGCCGCATCAGGGATTTAAATCGTTTCTGGGACTGATGGAACGATTCAAACCGAAGTTTTTCCTGCACGGGCATGTACATATGGCATACGGGCGGCAGCACAAACGCTGTGACAAATATCAGGATACGCTCGTGATCAATGCGTACGAGCGGTACGTGTTCGATTTTGAGGATGATGTGCTCAGCCCGCTCAGGTACGGGAAAGTCGTATCAAAGAAATGAATTTTGTTTCCTTACAGACAGAGACAATACGAGGGAGAGGATCAAAGATCTGAAAAACAGATTTTGAAACTCTCCCTCACTTTTCCTGTAATTTCAAAGCGCCGCGGCTGCTCACGAAGTAAACGCTCATGTCCGCAGGCCGAGCGGCACCATGAATGAAAACCGGCTGCTCACTCCTGCCCGGCTTCCGCCATTTTCTGAGTCAGTTCTTCCACCCGCGCGCTGTTCACGACTCCGTTGATCGGAAGTCCCAGTTCCTCCTGTTTCTTTTTGAGGGCAAGGACGGTCTTCTTTCCGGTCTGGCCGTCCGCCTCCACCCCAATCATCGTCTGCAGCTGATATACTTCCTGCGTGCCGTTTGCGGCATACCCTCCTGTCATGTCGCCCAGACGGCTGGTTACCTCATCCGGCATTCCTTCCAGATAATAGATAGCATACAATTCTTCCAGCACATATGCCCTTCTCAGATATCCCTCATCCCAGCTTTTCCAGAATTTGCTGTCATCCGTTTCATCCGGCGACAGATCAGCCTGCTGTTCCAGACCCTGCATATATTCCCTTCTGATATATTCTCCGTTCTCATTCTCCGCCGTGAAATCCGCCTCCGCATACTTCCCCAGTATCTCCCATTCCCTCTGGGCCGCCAGCACCGCAGTTCCCTTTTCCAGCGTTTCCCCGCTGGCCTGATTCAGAAAATCGCGGCGGGTATTTAAGGCCGGAACAAGATCCGCCAGAAATCCGTCAAAGGTCAGCGAAGCCTGCTCTTCCGCGAAAACTGCCGTACCGCACAGACAAAGTACACACAGAATCACAGCCGCCACACCTGCTGCTCGTTTTTTCATGGTTAACTCCTTTCTCATAGCGCGCCCGCAATCGGGCGGCAGCTCTGCCGCTTAATATAAAATTCCAAGCGGAACATACGGTTCCGTCTGAGGCTGCGCATCCGTTTCTGGCTGAAGTTCCCCGGCCGTTTCCGGTTCCGTCTGATCTCCCGCGCCTGTCCCGGACTCCGCACCCTGCGTTTCCTCCTGAATATCCGCGCCCGGTTCTGTTTCCTCCGGAAGTTCTTCTTTCTTCGACCGCTCCTCTTCCAGCTGCTGTGACAGACCTGCCGCCTCCGACTTGCTGTCCTCCAGCTGCTGCGACAGATCCGCCGCTGCCGATTTACTGTCCTCCAGCTGTCGCGACAGATTCGCAGCCTCCGACTTGCTGTCCTCCAGCTGCTGCGACAGATCCGCAGCCTCTGACTTGCTGTCCTCCAGCTGCTGCGACAGATCCGCAGCCTCCGACTTGCTGTCCTCCAGCTGCCGTGACAGATCCGCTTCCGCCGACTTGCTGTCCTCCAGCTGCTGTGACAGATTTTCCGCCTCTGACTCCCGGTCTTCCAGCTGCTGCGACAGATCCGCTGCCTCTGACTCCCGGTCCTTCAGCTGCTTCGACAGACTTTCCGCCTCCGATTCACGATCCTTCAGCTTCTTCGATAAACTTTCCGCCTCCGACTCTCTGTCTTTCAGCTGCTGTGACAGTTCTGACAGGTTCGTCGCCTCCGACTCATGGTTTTCCAGCTGTTTTGACAGCTCTTCCGCTTCTGCTTTCTTCTTTTCCAGCTGCTGTGACAGATCCGCCGATTCCGCCTTGCGGTCTTCCAGCTGCTGCGACAGATTCATCGCCTCCGATTCCTTCTCTTCCAGCTGCTGTGACAGATCCGCTGATTCCGCCTTGCGGTCTTCCAGCTGCTGCGACAGATCCGCCGCCTCTGCTTCCCTTTCTTTCAGCTGTTTCGACAAATCCTTTACCTCTGCCGCCTGGTTCTGCAGCTGTTCTCCCTGTTCCGTGTAGTTATTCTGAAGCATGCGAATCCTTATGCCGAAGACCACGGCCATAACCACGCCGGCAGCCGCGAAAACAGCCGCAAGTATCCCCAGAATATTCCGGGCGGCCGCGGCGCGCGTCCTGCCGCGCTTCATGGAGATATATTTCTCGTTCAGCTCATCCATTTCCTTTTTCGGAACCAGAATCTCAAATTTATCCCCCTGTTTTCCCGGAAGTTTCTGCTCGTTATTTTCCGGTTTCTGACCGGGAAGCCCCGTAAAGGAACCCGCCTCCTGATTTTTTCCGGAATAAAGCTCCTCTCTCAGTTCCCAGATCCGGCTGTAAATGCTGAAAGAACTCTGCGTCCGTCCGGCCTGATCCATCGCCACCCATTCCGCGTAATTCAGGTAGCGCTCCGTCACCACCGACATCCGCTCACAGTGATGCTTCAGCAGACCGACTCTTTCCGGATCACAGTCATATGTACTTACCGCTCCCACCTCTATTATTTCAACCGGAAATTGAAGTTTTTTCAGATAATTTTTGCCAAAACCCGACGCATTGGACTTGTCGGCGGTCATTATACTGATAGGCAGGTCGTCCCGGGCGATCACATCCAGATCCGCCCGCTTAATATTCGTCTCAAAACCGTTCAGCGCCCGGAGTCCCTGCGGCATCAGCAGATACAGCTGACGCAGAAGATTCAGGGAATCCTCCCCGGCGTTTTCAAGAATCAGCAGGATCCTGGCCGAAGGATCGCTCTCCTTCGCCGCCCAGATCCGCTCCATAATCCGGCAGATCAGATCCGGTTTCTCAACCACATGGGAAACGCCCCAGAGCTTCTGGCGCATCCTCTCCACCGTCTCATTCTCCAGATTGTATTTGGACAGTTCTTCCTGACTGATATAATCCGTCCCGAACACATAATCCACAAACGCGCCGCCCATGATATCTTCATATTTCTGAAAATACTGGTTGATATACTTTCCGCCGGCCTCGTCCGTCCCGCGGACCCCATACGTCGGCAGGATGTGCTGCGCCTTCCCCGTATACGATTTGCGGCCATAATCAAAGGCCATATAAAAATAACTGCTGCTGTCGGAACCATCCAGACACCAGCCGTTCAGCTCATCCGTAAGATCCGCGCCGCATTCAACATACAAATCATACAAAAATTTCCCAAGTCCCGGATCCTTTATGGTACGCGGGGTTCCGGAACGACTGCTCTTCATTAAAAGACCATACTGATTAAACATTTCGATTTCCCCTCTGCTCCTGCTGCCGTTTCGCTTTTGCCTGTCAACACCTTAAGTAAATTCCTTCTTTTTAATATTTTACTATTTTGCAGGAACAAAGTCAACAACCCCGCATTCGTAAACAGAAGGACTTTTTATTCGCAGTTACTGTTCACTCCGTGACCAGCAACAGCGCTTCGCGATACAGAAAACCCTCCACTGGAGGCTTTTCTGCATACTCAGGTATGCACAGAAATGCCACTTTCGTGGCATTTCGCGCCTCAGACCTCGGGATTTTCGAACAAGATGTCCGAAAATCACCTCGAGCTTGATGGGGGAGTGAACTGTAACTTCGCAGCAATGAAAGACAGCGTTTACGCAGACCTGAAAGCCAGCCGCGAGATGGAAGGACAGAGAGTCTCATGGGAGACGGCCCGGCCGCAGCTTTCCCTGGGCGCAAGGTTCAGAAAGTTCTTTATAGGCAGATAAAATAAAACAAACCAATGGTTCCTGACTAATTAAAGTGGAAACCATCGGTCTTTTTGTTTCTTTTATTCGTAAAATAATCGTCCTGTCCGTTTACCCCTTTTCAGCCAATCAGAATATATCCGCCAGCTGTCTGCAGATCTCCCATATAAGGCACCATGTACTTTCCGGAGGCTGGTGTCATATGGTGATAGAGCAGCGTGCTCAGGGTATAGGAGGTCATATAAGTGGATGTTCCCGGGCTGATGCAGATCGCGTGATCACTTTCATCGACTCCTACAACCACGAGGGAGTGATGCGGATGTCCCAGCTGCCTGCCATTATATACATTATTGTTCACTTTGATAATCACAGGTTTTCCCAGCTTCAGATGCTCCCGGATTTCCTGCAGTGCTTCCTCTTTATTATAAGAATACACGGCTCTGTTCTCAATTCCCATATTGGTAAGGATACTGGAAGCGGTGAGCACCGAGATTGCGGCCTTTCCGTACCATTGTGGCAGAACGCCGGCTCCTCCCATCTTTGTGACCGCATACCTTTCACTGTAAACCGCTGAAACAGGACCTTCATGAATATCTTTCGGCGTATAGTTTTTTCCATAGGAACTTGCTGCAATAGCTACGGCCGTCGTAACACATCCATGCGACCGATACCAGCCATACCCGTAAGCTCTCTGCGAATATGCGTAATAGGTTCTGTTCCCCTCCGCGCTGGAAATTGTAAGTGTTCTTCCGGAAATTTTGTACTGCATATACGACCTGACCGTACACACTGCCTTTACTCCGTTTTCAGCTGCCGCAGTGATCGTCGCCGTACCCTGGGCCCGCGCAGTCACATTTCCACTGGAATCTACCTCTGCTACCTTCTCATTGCTGCTCGTCCATTTAATGGCTGCTCCAGCTGCCCCCGCCGGTGTAACGGCAGCTTTCAGTCTCAGGGTCTTTCCCTGCATCAGCGAGACAGAAGTCTCGCTCAGCGCAATACTCTGAGGCATTTTCAGTACATACACTTTACAAACCGCGCGCAGTCCATTCGCTGTTTTTGCTACGATTTTCGTCGTCCCGCAGCCCTTAGCAGTTACTTTCCCTTTGGAATTTACTTTTGCAATTTTTTCATTCCTGCTGATCCACCGAATGGCTACATTCGACGACTTCGGGCGCAGCGCTGCGGACAGTTGTACCTTTTTCGTCTCAAAAAGCGTAACTTCCTCCTGATCCAGGATAATCGCCTCCGGCGCTTTTTTTGCGGCCTTTGCCCAAACTTTTACAGGACGGCCAACCAGCCCAAGTACGCATACCATCAGCCCCACTGCAAACAGCAGGACACGAATTTCTTTTGTTCTTTCTCTTTTCATACTATTTTCCCTTCTCGTACCTCCATGCCTGACTTCAGCCATTCCTACATCCTGCTGCTCCTCGCGGTGAAAATTGCCACAGACCGCGGCCGCATGATAAACTCATGATCGATGCGCGCCTCCCATCCTTCCGGATAGCAGTATCTCCCGTGACCGTCGCCAGTTGTGTTGACGCTCAGGTACCAGGACAGCGCCCCGTTCAGGTACGGCAGCGTGATCACCACGTCCTCCCAGTAGGCGTTGAGCGCAACATACACGATATCGTCCTCGCCTTTTTTCGTGTCATATCCCGCAAAGCTGATTGCGAAGGTCCGCGCGTCACGCGGCAGCTGGGTGCGCTCCGCCGCGACATCGTGCGCATGGATCGGTTCCATGCCGCATACCGCGTTCGGAAGCTTGTTTCGTATTACCGGATGTTTTTTTCGGTAAGCGATCATAAACTTGAAAAACTCAAACAGTTCATGATTCTTTTCAAGCAGCCCCCAGTCTAGCCAGGAAATTTCATTGTCCTGACAGTAACAGTTGTTATTGCCGTACTGCGTGTTCCCGAACTCGTCACCCGCGAAGAACATTGGCGCGCCGCGGCTTGCAAGCAGCACCGCGCAGGCGTTGCGGATCATCTGGAAACGCAGTTTCAGCACATCAGGATCGTCCGTCTCCCCTTCCGCGCCGCAGTTCCAGCTTCGGTTGTCATTCGAGCCGTCCGTATTATTCCAGCCGTTGCCTTCATTATGTTTCTCATTATAAGAGTACAGATCATACAGCGTAAACCCGTCATGGCAGGTCAGAAAATTAATACAGGAATTATAGCCCGCGTAGACGCCGTTGTTATCCTGATTATATTCTCCATACAGATCGCCGGATCCCGCAATCCTCCACGCGGCGTCCCAGGACACCGAGAAATCTCCTTTCAGAAAAGAACGCACGGAGTCGCGGTATCTGCCGTTCCACTCCGCCCAGCGCATGCTCGCGGGAAAGCTCCCCACCTGGTACATGCCGCCGGCGTCCCACGCCTCAGCGATCAGCTTCACCCGGCTGAGCACCGGATCGTAGGCAAGCGTCCGTAGCAGAGGCGGATTGTTCATCGGAGAACCGTCCTCATTTCTTCCCAGAATGCTCGCGAGATCAAACCGGAATCCATCGACGCGGTAGCTCACGGTCCAGTAACGCAGACATTCCAGAATCATCTGCTGGACGATCGGATGATTGCAGTTAAGCGTATTGCCACAGCCGCTGAAATTATAATAATTTCCGTCCGGCGTCAGCATATAGTACACATTATTATCGAGACCTTTAAAGCAGAACGAAGGCCCCATCTCATTTCCTTCCGCCGTGTGATTGAACACAACATCCAGGATAACCTCGATTCCATTATCATGCAGCGCCTTGATCAGTTCCCGGAGTTCCCTTCCCTCGTGGTTGAACTCATCGGCCGCCGTATAGTTTGCATTCGGCGCAAAGAAACAGACCGTGTTGTAACCCCAATAATCGAAAAGTCTCTGTCCGTTCACCTCACGCACACTCATATTTTCATCAAATTCAAAAATGGGCATCATCTCGACCGCGTTGATCCCAAGCTCTTTTAAATAGGGAATCTTCTCTTTCAGTCCTGCGAACGTGCCCTTATGTTTCACTCCGGACGATTCATGCTTCGTGAAGCCTCTCACATGAAGCTCATAAATAATAAGTTCATTCAGCTCGCGCGAAGACTGAGGCATCTCTCCCCAGTCAAACGTGTTGCGCACAACGCGCGCATGATAACCGCCCTTTTTCTCTTCACTCCAGCTCCGCCGTCCCGCGACCGCACGGGCATACGGATCCAGCAGAATTTTTTCCTTATCAAACAAAAGTCCCCGTTTCGGGTCGTATGGACCATCAATCCGGTACGCATACTCAAAATCCTCAATATCAAGATCGTACACAATCATCGAATACACATCACCGATCTTGTATTCATCCGGAAACGGAAGCACCGCGTACGGCTCCTCTTCCCCCCGATGGAACAGCAGAAGCTCGCAGGAAGTCCCTCCATGGGTGTGAATCGTAAAATTCACGCCGAACGCGAGCACCATCGTACCATTCACGTCAAATAATCCGGGACGCACTGGAAAACCGGAGATCTCTCCCATCGGCTGCATCACGGATATTTCCGAAATATTATTTCGATTGTAAAACTTCATTCCTCTTCATTCCTTTTCCTTCTGGCAGATGATATCAGAAATTAATGCTTTCCCTTCCTCATCATCACATTAATGTGTTAAATTCACATGCAAAAATCCGCCCTCTCAGGCGAGTTCCAAAACGTAGATGTTTCCGGACGTTCCATTTGGCGGCGTCCCGCCTGTTCTGTCCGGCTGTACTGCTGTCCATCTCCTGCCAGTTTCAAACACAATCCCTCTGTAAACCTCCATGTCCGCTTTGCGGACACCACTCCGTTTCGGTCGGCGCCAAACGTGTGCCACTGGCACACGGCTCTCCACTCCGTTCCGGTCGGTTCTAAACGAGCGCCACTGGCGCTCAGAACCCTCGCGGAGCGTAATCAATCCGAAAACCACCCCCTCGTAAATTCGTACAGCGCAATTCCCACCGCCATGGACAGATTCAGCGAATCGATTCTGTCACTATGGCGGATGAGCACACTCTGTCCCATCTCAAGAAAGCTGTCGTCAAGTCCCGTCGCCTCATTCCCGAAGATCAGAGAGAACGGCCTGGACTGCTCCCTTCCAGACGAGCCAAAACTCCTTCCGCCTGCTTCTACAGATTCACTCATTCGCTCACCGTGGGGATGATCTCCTTCTCTTTTCCTTCGCGTCAGCTGATCCAGTGATACCGCTCCCTTCAGCATAAATGGATAACAGTCTCTGTCCTTTCCATATTTTCCCCTGTAATCTCCGAATGATGCAAAATGCTCAAAATGGATCGAGAACAATGCGCCCATCGAGGCCCGGATCGTCTTCGGGTGCAAAAGTTCCGCCGCCGGTTCGATAACCGCCAGATTGCGGACGCCAAATCCGACGCACGTCCGCACGATCGTCCCGAGATTTCCCATGTCGCCCGGATTCACCAGAACGACATGATCTCTGTCTGCCTGCAGCGAATCCTGATATTTCCTCAAAACGCCTGCCAGAATACAGGCCTCTTTGTCCCGGATCCGCTCCAGCGCCCGGTCACTCTCAAGCAGAGGAATGCCGTTTGACGCGCAGATCCGTTCCGCCTTTTCCCGGATATCCGCGTTCGCCTGTGTGCTGATGATCACCTGCTCTGCCCGCCTGGGGCAATTCTCCAGCAGTTCAAATGTGGGAAACGCGCCGAGCGTGTACGTATGATCCGCCTTTTTGGAATATCTTTTCAGTTCTTTTACAGGAATCACTTGTTTCACACCTTTTTAATGATTCATTTATTTAATCTGCTGTTTGCAAATATATCCTCTGTTTTTGACTGTTGATTGTTGTTTTTTTAAATTAATATATGCTATATTATTAAAAGAGCAGCCGCGTTACAGGGTGTGTTGACCTCATTCTGACCGAATGGGGATGATGCTTATGAAAAATCATAATCAATATGATTTTAAGGATTTGATGACCTTTGGTCTCTTTCTGCTGGCATTGCTTACATTCGTATTTACGTACTGTAAGTAATCAGACATGGCATACATAGAAAAACCACCCTGAAACTTGACCGGAAGGGGTGGTTTTTCTATTCCACTGGTCAACCACCTTGTGGGCGGCTGCTTTTTACATCCTTACTATAGCACAATTCCCCGCAGGCCGCAAGCATAGAAATCAAATTTCTGTCGGATTTACATTTAAAAATATTTCTTTTTATTTTTCATACACCTTCTCAAACTTCGTATATCCTTCCGCCTCAAGTAGCTCTACCTGCCGCTTTACGTTCTTCTTCATCGGCTGGATCGTCACCGTGGTACCTGCCGCGCGCAGCTCCTTCGCCCGGGCAAAGATCTCCTGCCTGCGTTCCATTGGAACCCTTTTCTCGATCAGAAACGCCACATTGTTTTCGCTGATCTGGAACGGATTCTCCATGTGATCCTTCAGAATTGTGACGATGCGCTCAAAGCCGATCGAAAATCCACTCGCACACACATCCTGCCCGCTGAATTTGCCAATCATCTTGTCGTAGCGGCCGCCGCCCGCGATTGAGAAATTATAATCATCGATGCTGACCTCAAAAATCGGGCCGGTATAATATCCCATGCCGCGCACCAGCGTCGGATCAAACACAATTTTGACACCCGGATTCAGCATCGGCTTTACACAGGAAAGGATCTCGTCGAGCGCCTCCACCGTGCCCTGCGGCAGATATTCCCCGGAAATTCCCTCGCAGAACGCTGCCGCGGAAATATTCTCCGGAATCTCCGTGTAGAGTCCCAGATACCGCTCCACCGCTTCCGCGTCATAGCCGTTCTCAAGAAGCTCTTTCTTAATTCCTTCAAGCCCGATCTTGTCAAACTTATCCAGCGAGATCAGCACGGAACCGATCTCCTCCTCCGCAAAGCCCGCCTGCAGAGCGGCCGCGCGCAGGATCTGCCGGTCGTTGATGTGAACCGTGAAATCCGTGATCTTCACCTCGGCAAAAATCCGAGACAGCATGTCGGCCGTCGCCGTGATCAGCTCGATCTCCGCGAGGTTCGTCTCGTCGCCGAGAATATCGATATCGCACTGCGTAAACTGGCGGAAACGCCCCTTCTGCGGGTTGTCCGCACGCCACACATTTCCCATCTGCAGAGCCTTGAACGGAGTCGGCAGCTTTTCCTTGTTGTTCGCGTAATAGCGGGCAAGCGGCACGGTCAGATCATAGCGGAGTCCATTGTCCGCAAGCTCTCCGTCGCCTTTTGCCAGCGCGCGGGACAGCTCGGCGCCGCGCTTCATTACCTTGAAAATCAGTTTCTCATTGTCGCCGCCCTGTTTGGAGGTCAGATTCTCGATGTGCTCCATCACAGGGGTCTCAATCTGCATAAATCCATAGGAAGAATACGTTTCCTTGATCATCGAAAGAATGTGTTCCCGCAGACGCATGTCAGACGGAAGCATGTCGCACATGCCCTTTACCGGGGTTTTGATAAATTTCATAATATATTTCTCCTCTCTTTTCCGGCCTTGAAACAGGCTGATCTTATTCAGCAATTATAAACTTGCATAGATTTGCAATGGAAATATGCCGCTTATGCAACACGGATTTGGTGTAATGCAGTTAATAAACAAAAATCAGCAGGTACAGCCGACTGACTGCTCACAAGAATAAACAATATTATAACCTTCTGTTTTCTCAAAGTAAAGAATTACTTCCGATACAAAAAGGTGTTTTTTAACTTATATTATTATTTTTATTATCTTTAAAATATATTTTCACGTCTAATAATTTCTTCTACCTTACGTCAGTAACAACATGTTTTCGATTTTACTTTCTCCATAATTCTGCAGAAAATTTAAGTAAAGAAAAACCACCGTACAGGATTCCCTTCCCATACGGCGGCGATAACATCCTCTAACAGACTGACTTCTAATCCATGTTTCATTACCAACCTGTAATTTTTTGATTCCCAACAGTTATTCTGTTCAAATTCCCGGTATAGCCCGGAACGCATTAACTGTTTTATTTAGAATAACCTGTTCATCAGTTCCTGAATCGAGAACTATATTCTGAATGGAATCCTTTTCCACCAGTACAGTTATCACAGCAAGCGCTGTACGCTGCTCTGTATTTGTCAGAGCATCTACCTGTGCGTAAAAACAGGAATCCGACGTTTCCCTCTGCGCTGTCGTCGCAACAATATGATTACCTGAAATATAATTCCCCCTGCCTGAAACCACACGTATAATGACCGGTTTTTCGCCGGATGGCTTTATGGTACTGACAGATACGGCTTCTGAAATATGATTGGCAATTATAGAATTATTATCTCCACGGATACACAGAAGTCCATACAGATCATCCAGCCCATTATCGCACTCCAGCATCAGCGACCATGGCTCATTGTCACGTAAAAAGTGATTGGATGAAACCATATTTTCTGAACAATTTCCTTCAAATACCAGCATCCCTGGATAAAATGAATGAAATCGATTCCCCGTAACAGTGGAACGTGCCACATTATCAAAGTAAACGCTGCTTGCACCGCGTGGGAAGATATTATTCGAAGCAACCAGAAGTCCTCCAAAATTCTGCGCAAAGATTGAATACCCTTTATAGCCGGCTCCCATCAGATTATCCGTTATTTTGGAAGCCTGTCCCCATCCACGCAGTTCTATGCAATTCCCACATTCAGCAATAAAGCTGTCGTGAATCGACAATGCGTCTGCATGATAGATAGTCACTCCATGTTCCAGATATACAAATCCCATGCCGGTAATCCGAAAAGAATCCTGCGCGCTTGCAATGTATATACCTGTTTTCCTGTTTACATATGTGTTTTCCGGATTTTCTATACCGGAACCATCATCTATAAAATGCAGTCCATCAATACAAAAGTTTTCAAACTCTACAGAACTGATTCTCGGATTTCCATTTCGCTCAACATAAAACGCAGCGCCTGCAGATTCTCTATCATCTGCCTCCGGCGACAGATCCACCAGTATCCGGCTCCCTCCCGGCCATATTTCATGCAAATTTGTCCATTCAGCCTCCGGAAGATTATAACGAATACTTGACGATACAAATCCATGACCAGAACCCATAATTTTCAGATAACTGATATCTATCGTTACCTGTGTGCGAAGGTGATAATCACCTGACGGAATATATATCACCGAACCCGGTTTGCCTCCCTGATTTATATCAGATTCTGTCTGCCTGCTTTTGATATCTTCAATAATACTGTTGATCACTCTTCCAATATCCTCATAGGGATCACCATTTTTCCATTTTGTAACATCATAATAATTATTGACTGTCATCAAAAATCCTCCCGATTGAGATAATATTAATCTATAATGCCAGTGCCAGAAAATACCCGCCGGCATACTAACAGCAGTCCTTTAACCCATAAGCTTCATAATCCTTAATAATTACTCTTCCGCCATGTGCGCGAATACTCAGCCGATTCTGCACATTCCCTGCAAATATATTATTGGAATGATTACTCTGATATTCCTCTGTAAAAACTTCAAGAGAACTCTGATCAGAAAAAATATGTACATCCAGTTCCTTTCTGTTTTTCAGATTCATTGCGCTTCTTGAAATTCCTTTGCTCCATCCGTCTGCTTCGTTTCTGTCTATACTTAGTTCTGCTTTTCTAAAATCAAACAGACATATGGTCTTTTTTTCGTCGCCGCAACGCAGATCCAGTTCCAGTTTTTCGGCATTTGTTTTTTCAAGATCTATTTTCAGCTTTATTTCAAAACATACACCGTTTCCGGCAAAAAGCTCTGTTTCCTTCTCAGTCACTGGAAACGTGTCTCTCCGTTCCCCATTCTCCCTCAGGTTTTCAATTTCTGAAATCGGAACAAACTGCAGTGTATCATCCTTCATTATGCGCACTTCTCTTGGAAGATTAAAAAAGCCGCACCATCCCTCTTTATAAGTCGGACCCCAATCCTTCCAGAATGGCATCCACTCCCATTCATTGGCCCAACCCACAATAATCCTTCTGCCATCCGGAGCCAGGAAGGACTGTGGCGCATAATAATCCATTCCCCAGTCTATTTCTCCCTGTATATGGTGGATAAACTTACCTGTCTCATAGTCAAAATCACCAACCAGATACACTGCCGTATGTTCTCCCGCGCCCATCGGTGAAAAAGTGAGTACATATCTGTCCCCTGCAAAATAAAAATCCGGACATTCCCACATATACCCCCATTCTCTCCACTGTTTTTAACCCTTTACCGCTCCAGCTGTCATTCCCTGTACAATATACTTCTGAGCCGCCAGAGAAATAATCATGACCGGAAAACTGAACAGAAACGCGCCCGCACACATCGGTCCCAGATCCAGATTATATGCTGACAGAAATCCCGCCAGGCCGACTGTAAAAGTTTTGGCATTTGTACTGGTCAAAAGCAATGCAATAAGAAAATCATTCCATGCAAGGAACAGCGTGAAGATAAACGCTGTCGCCAGTCCAGGCGTACATATTGGCAGAATGACTTTACGAAAGGTCTGCAGACTGCTTGCCCCATCCATAAATGCCGCTTCATCCAGAGACGTTGGAATTCCTTCATAAAAACTCAGCATTGTCCACATGACAAACGGCATATTAATCGCCGCGTATACAATGATCAAAGCAATTTTTGTATCATACAAACCCAGACTGCAAATCAGTTCATAGATTGGCACCGCAATGCTCGAAGTAGGAATCATTTTCAGACAAAGCACCAGAACAACCAACGCAACAGATAATTTTGCCCCTGACCGCTGAATCGCATAAGCCGCAAGAGAACCCAGGATCAATGCAATAATCGTACTTATAAGCGAAACGCTTAGACTGTTTATCAAAAATTTAAGCGCATCCATCCTTTCCAGCAGACCCGTAAAATTCTCGACAGAGAACACCTTTGGGAAAAAGCTCGGAGGAACTGCAACCACCTCTGATCCCGGTTTAAACGAACAGCAGATTACATATATGTACGGAAAAAGCCAGAATACAGTAAGGATCACCGATATACAGATTCCCAGCCTCTTCCCTGTTTCACCTTTCTTTTTCATTATTTTTGCCTCCTGTCAAACCAACTAACTATTCTTCTTTTTCGGATTCCACAAGCTCTGCATAAATACCAGCGTAAATACAACCAGCACAGCAATGAATATAACTGCCATCGCGCTTGCATAACCAATATCATTATATCGAGTCAGCGTTTTATAAATAATAATGCTGATTGTTTCAGAAGAGCTGTTGGGCCCTCCTTCGGTCATCGCCCAGATAATATCAAAAGTTCTGGCTGCATCAATAATCCTCACAGATAACGCTGTCAGCAAAATCGGCTTAATTACCGGCAGTTTAATGGAAAATACCTGCTGAAGCAGACTTGCTCCATCTATTCTTGCCGCTTCCAGCATACTGGAATCCAATCCCTGCAACCCGGCCAGAATCATCAGCATCATAAACGGCGTCGTAAGCCAGATATCGGCAATACAGCATGCAAGCAGTGACCATTTTTCATCTGCAAGCCAGAGGATATCGCTGCTGCTTGACAAAATTCCAATCCTTGCCAGGAGCTCATTTACAATTCCAAAGCTGGAACTCATCATAAGCTTCCAGGTCAGACCGGCTACCAGAGGCGCTATCATAAGGGGAGCCATCATAAGCGAACGAATGATTTTGCTTCCCTTATAATTCAGTTCAAAAAACAGCGCAAATAACAAACCAACTGCTGTCTCCACTCCTACGGCCACTACAATATAAATCAGTGTGTTTTTTAATTGTTTTAAAAATCCTCCTGCCGCAAATGCATGGATGTAATTATCCAGACCAATAAATGTTTTGTCTCCTGTAATTCCAATTTCAAAGAAACTGTCAATCACCATCGTAATAATCGGATATATAAGAAATGCTCCCATGAACAGCGCGCCTGGCAGAAAGAATAATAACAGGTTTTTTCTCGAAATTAATCTCATATTCATTTACCACCTTTTTAAAACAAAAGGGGATTTCTTACGATGTCCCAATCTTCTCAAAATACCCTCCGTCAGTCTCTTTATCTGTTTAAACAAGTTACTTTCACTACTTGCCGATCGCCTCAATTTCAGCTTTAGCCGCCTCCAGCGTCTGCTCTACATCTGCTCCGCCCAGGCTGGACTCCACAACCCCGATCAGCACTTCCTCAATCTGGGACCATTTAGCCGTCATGGGCCTTGCCTGCGACTGTTCTGCTCCCAACGTCTCAAGAACTGCCGTTGTATGTTCATTTCCCGCTTCTTTTCCTGCTTCCTCATACACGGACGTTCTCCCTGCAATTTTTAACGTGAGATCCATGTAATCCGCATTGTGATCATACATAAATTCCACATACTTTTTCGCCATTTCTTTATTTTCAGAATTTTTCATCACACATTCATACCAGGGGCCTGTAGTTGCTCCAATACCGGCGCTGCCAGCAATCATAGGAGCACACCCAACCTTATCGACTCCAAGAGCTTCTGCCGCCGCAGGATACTGATGACTCCAGTTTAACTGCATCGCAACTTTGCCGTTTGTAAAGAGTTCCTGAGACTCTGTAGCTGCAGTAGCCAGAGAATCAGCAGGAGTATAATCAGCGTTTGCGTTCTCAACCATAAAATTCAGCGCGTCTGCATAAGCCTGATCCGTAATATTTACATTACCCTCTTTATCAAACACAAGACCCTCTGCACCAGCCTGGCATGCAAAGTCAAGGAAGGAACAAACTGCATCTGAACCGCTTCCAAAAACTGTTGTTCCACTCATCTCATCTGTTTTCATCTCTTTAGCAAGCGCCTGATACTCTTCCCATGTTTTTGGAACTTTATCTTCAGGAATAAGATCTTTTCTGTAAATCAGCACTTTTGTATTAACCCACATTGGATATCCCAAAAGATTTCCATCAATCGTTCCACTTTCTTCCAGAGCTGGAAGGAAATCACTCGTGTCTGCATCGTTCATCGGTTCAATCGCATCAGCAAATGCTGCCAGCCAGACTACATCCATACATGCTACGTCATGGGCGGCCTGCTTCGCTTTTATCTCCGTTGAAAGCTTGTCATACATTCCAGTATAGGCAACCGCATCTACAATAACTTCACACCCTGTCTCTTCTTTAAAAGCCGCCGCTGTGCTGTTTGCCAGTTCTTCCGCAGGTGAGCCACTTTCCACCAGCACGGTAATCTTGTTTTCCTTTGCAGCTTTTTTCTGTCCTGTGTTTCCTCCACATCCTGTCAGCAGTGTTCCTGCCATTGCCACTGTCAGCAAAACTCCAAGAATCCTTTTTTTCATTTCATTTTTCCTCCTGTTCTTTTTAATTTGATTTCGGGTTTTCTTATTGTCATCTTCATACTATCACTTGAAATTTATAATGTCAAACGTTTTCATATATATTTTTCATTTTTCGTCATTATAAACAATTCGGATATATCTCTTTTGTTCATAATTTACAAAGTATTTGCGTAACTCCTGCAATCCGAAAAATAAGAATTGAGTTCTTTGAAATTTTTTTCATATACTCTTTCAATTTTTTGCATCTTATGCTATAATTATCTGCAAAAAATTTAAATTTTATGAACGAGGTTTTTTCATGAGCAAAGTTAAAATTACAGATATTGCAGAACGAAGCGGAGTTTCTCTTACCACAGTCTCACGATATTTTAATCATCCGGAACTTCTGTCCCCGGAGACCCAGGATAAAATCAAAGCTGCAATTAAAGAACTGAATTATCAGCAGGATAACCTTGCCCGTATTTTAGTAACCGGGGAATCCAATCTGATCGGTGTTATCTTTCCCCACCTGCATCTGAGTTTTTACACGGAACTTCTCAATCAGCTGATTAAGCACGGCAAAGATAAAGGATACAATTTAATCGTTTATACTTCAAATAATTCCAGAGAAGAAGAACTGCAACTGATTCAAAACATGCTTTCTTATCGAATTAAAGGGCTGATTCTGTTAAGTCACCTTCTTTCTTCTCAGGACATCGAACAGCTTCCTGTTCCTGTCATTTCAATTGAACGTACCGGCGGAAATTTTATGCAGATAAATAATGATAATTTTACCGGCGGGAAGCTCGCCGCAAATCTTCTGATTCGCAATGGCTGTGAGGTTTTCATCCATATCAACAACGACTTCCGTGAGGAATGGCCTTCTTTTAAGCGGATCCTGGGATTTGAATATGAAGTGAGAGAACTGTGCTATGAACGCTTTATCGAAAAAGATTTTACCGATCCTTATACGCCAAAAGCCGCAGAATCCATGGCAAAACTGGTAGAACACATTGTTACAAAATACAGCGGCAAAAAAACAGGTATATTTTGTTCTAACGACGATATTGCCAATCTTTTTCAGCGGCAATGCATCAAAAAGAAAATTGATATTCCGAAAACGATCGAGTTAATCGGGTATGACAACGCCCCCGTATCCAATTACGCCGTCTATCCAATTACTTCCATCGATCAGAATATCAGTCTCATGGCGCAGATTGCGGTCCGGGCATTGGAAAATTATATTCCCTGTGAAAGCATGGTGCCGGCCGTATTGATCGAAAAAGAATCAACCAGTCACTTATAAAAGCAACCTTTTGATTTTTTGAGACTTTTTAAGGCTGCCCCGCAAAAACAGGGCAGCCTCTCTTTCAGACACTGACAATATTTTTTCTATACGCACCTTTCCCAGAATCTGCGGCATATTATCCGGACAACTTCCGCCG
>CANQAR010000034.1 GCA_947588845.1 uncultured Lachnospiraceae bacterium | reverse complement strand
CGTGATATTGTCTATTGACGGAATAAATGAAAAATAAACGCAAACTAAAGCCGGATTCCGTTCATGCGTTTATCCTGCACCACCTTTTCCAGTTATTGCAATCTTCATCTTCTCATCCCCATCCTTCTATGATCCTTATAATCTCTATTTCGTAGCTTCCGTAATACTCTTTCATTTTATCAGCCATTTGCACATTACTCTCTGCACCATCATCCGGAAATTCCCATACATGATATGTAATTCCCCTGTACTCCCAGTCAATGCTTCCAAACCCGCCTTCTTCTGCGTATCGGTATTTCCAGTTCCTTTGGCACAGATACTCCTGCAGTTTCTCCAGACGTATCTATCTTTCTTCCTCCTCTAATCCCCATTTTCTCACAATCTTACTCGGCACATTTCTCATCAATAGCTTCCGGGAAACCATCCATTCGTCTAACAAAATCGGAGTTAAATTATTCCTGTTCCCAGACCAAAAAACCTGTAAAATATCGGTTTATTGCTGCATTCTTTCACCTTTACGCAGATTCATAATTTTCCTTCTTAACTCATTTTTTAACATTACTTTTTTCATACTCTTTCATATAGTCTAATATAACATCCACCACATATGCCACATCCTCTGGAGAAAATGCCAGCGCAAAATCTGCGCGTGTATATCTTCTGCCAGGGTATAAATCTTTTTTTCTTTATCCTGTGCAGTAATCCGGAAATCCGGCCAGGTTATGTTATACAAATTTCCCATAAAACGTACCTGAAAGCTCCCCGTTACCTCTGAATAAGGAAATCCCAGTTCACTGCTTATCAGCTCAGGATTCCTGTTCCGATACTGATGCAGATAATGTTCATAGGGCTGTTCCACCAGATTATTTTTGTTATACTGCTCTTTCAAAATACTTCTCCTTTACCTCAACAGTTTTTCGGCCAGTTCTTCCACTTCCGGCGCTCTTTCCGTAAGTTCCTGCCCGCACAGTCCCTCTTTCGATATCTTCTGTGATAACGGGATACAGGCCACCACAGCATTCCGGTCCGCAACCTCCTCCAGCATAAGGTCCCTGTTTTCCTCTGTCACTTTATTCAGCACATAATAGACCGGCTTTCCAATACTTTCTGCCAGATCCCTGATCTTTTTGGAAAGCCGCAGAGATTCATAGGATGGATCGACAACCATGACAACCTTGTCCACACCGTTGTCCGTTCCTCTTCCAAAATGCTCCACGCCGGCCTCCATATCCAGAAGCGCAGTCTCATCTTCGCCCAGCTGCAGATGGGTGATAAACTGCTCGATAATGCTGTTCATCGTGCAGGCACAGCCTTCATTTGCCTTTCTTATTTTGCCGCCAGACATCAGCATAATGCCGTCCTTCTTTTCAACGTATTCTTCCGGAATATCATCCAGCGTCCAGGTTTCCGAGAAGAATTTCTTCGCAAAGGCGGAGAGCTTCATCTGTTCCAGAATGCCGCTCGTCATCATTGTCTTGAAGGCTTTATCCTTACCGCCGAAATACTCTGTGAAGTCTCTTGGAAGTTCCACTCCCAGCTGACGGTGCAGCCCGTAATTCGACTCATCCGAATCAATAATCAGCACCTTCTGCCCTTTTTGGACAAGTTCTTTTCCCAAAAGTGTTGTCACCGTACTTTTTCCGCAACCGCCTTTTCCGCATATCGTTATCTTCATTTTGTATCTGTCCTTTCCTCATTTTTATTGCTTCTCCATTGTCATTTAGACGGCCGCAAAAAGGACAGGGCGTCCACCCGGAGATATTCCTGTCCCCTGCGGCGTCCGGAATCGCCAAACTTAATGACATGATGCCAAGGATTCTCATAACTCCAGCTTCTGCGCAATATCGCATAGCGCGCTACATACCGGCGAGTCTTTGGGCAACTGGATGATCGGCTTCCCGTCGCAGTCATACCGGTATACATTCGGGTCATGAGGCACTACGCCCAGAAGATTTAATCCTTGTTTGTTGATCTCTTCCATCGTCCCTTCATCCAGTTTTCCTTCCGGCGCGCGGTTCACAATCAGGCCCACCTTCTTCGGTTTGAAATTCAGTTCCTTCATCAAGGCCGCAATCCTGCCTGCCGCCTGTACGCCCCGCCTGGAGCAGTCGCTCACCAGTATGGCCGTCTCCATGGTCGGGATCAGGCCTCGGCTGATATGCTCCATGCCGGCCTCATTGTCCACCACCACATAGGGATACTGACTCTGAAGCTTCTGAATCTGCGTCTGGACCAGGCCATTGACGAAGCAGTAGCAGCCCTGCCCCTGCGTCCGTCCCATCACCATCAGATCGTAATCGTCCTGCTCCGCAACCGCATCCGCCAGCCTCATTTCCAGATACGCCTGCTTCGTCATCCCGGACGGGATCTGATAACGGCTGTCCACGCCCGCGCGCTCAATCTCCTCGCGCAATTCGCCCAGGGTAACCTCCACATCCACGCCAAGCACCTCATTCAGATTCGAGTTCGCGTCCGCATCCACCGCCAGCACCGGTTTTTTTCCGCTTTCACATAAATACTGAATCAACAGTCCACACAATGTCGTTTTTCCTACGCCGCCTTTTCCGGCGACCGCTATGATATGTCCCATCCTGATTTCTCCTTTGATTTGTTTTTCTTTATTCCTGCACCGTATTTCCTTTTTACTCCCTGTCGTTTTCCCTATTCTTCTGACAGAACAGTTCCTTCTGGCAGCACATAGCCGCAGGCTTCACATTCACTCTCTCCAACTGTAAGCCCGTCTTTAAGGAAAACCTCAATTCCATTCGGTTCATGACAGTTTGGACACTCAATCTCCATGATCTGTTTCTGGTTTCTTACGTCCTGGCAGTCCGCAAATTCAATATTTCCCATTTTTTATCCCTCCTGATACAGACTGTTCTTTTTTGAACATTCTGTTGATTTTTTAGTTCAGCCCCATTATAATAAACGCATGGAAAAGTTCAATCGTCAATTATCTGACTTTGGCAGGTTCCTGAACAGAAACGGAAAATTGTTGAGAAAATACAGCGAAAGGAATGGATAGAAACATGGAAGAAAAACGAAAAGACGACCGGCGCAGCAGATATACCCGCCAGACGATCAAAGATATTCTTCTCGAAGAGCTGAAAACAAAGTCTTATAACAAAATTACAGTGACGGAAATCTGTAAAAAGGCGGAAATGAACCGCGGCACTTTCTATCTTCATTACTACGATATTGACGATGTACTGAACGATATCTTTGAAGATTTTCTTTCCGATGCTTCAAGTGTTCTGGAGCATGTACTATGCCCGAATAAACAGAACTGCACCTATCCGTTCTGCGAAAAAATACAGTCCTCTCCCCGGTATCAGGTACTCTTTTCCGATGATGTTGTTTCCGCCCGGATGCTGGAGAAATTCTCTGATACGGGCAGGGAAAGCTTCATCACGCACCTGATGCAGAAAAGCCTCCTGACCTTTGAGCAGGCGGAGGCTGTTTTCTGGTTTCAGATGAACGGCTGCCTTGCGATCAACCGTATGATGCTGAAAAACAAATGCACGGACTGGAGCCGGATCCAGCAGACCATCGACCAGTTTATCCGTGCCGGCCTGGAAACCTTTCTGATTCACGATCAGAGGGAAGAATCCTGCAGCGACCAATGAGACAAATGATCTATCAATCACGATAATTCTCTGCGCATTTGGTGCAGGCCGCGTTTCGGCTGCAGGAAAAAGAGAGGATCGTGTCCTCAAACAGACGGACCCGATCTGCCTTCTCGAAGATAATCGTATGGGTGACAGGCGACCAGTCGACCGGGCATTTGTATTTAAATTCTTCTGTATATGTCATAGCGACCTCCGATGTTTATAAAGTTTCCATGACCCGTCATGCGTCTATACAGACTTACAGTTTTTATAGCTGCATGATGGAGATTTTTTGTATTGTCTACGGATTGCTCCTCCCTGCATGGGGATCAGGCTTTTATAAATACATAATATGATGCCAGGGTCGAAAGGTCATGCGTTCCATGTTCACATGGAAAAGCATGACACTGAGACCCCAAAAACACCGAAAAGGAGCCATTTTTCATGGAAAAATGTGCGGATTTGAGGTGTTTCAGGGTGCTGAACGTCCAGTGGACGTTCGCTCAGCACCGACCGGAGTGAAACGGAGATTCGGGAGCACAAAGTGCGGAGAAATCCGTGGCATCATGGGGGCAAAATTCTTTTTGACCCCAGCATCATAATATGTCCGTGAAATAAAAATGGCAATCTTTAAAATACCCCCGCCAGCGTCTCCATGATGATCTGCCCCACGGTTACCGCGTCCTCAATCATCAGATAATGATCCGCGCTGGTATCCAAAAGTAGTTTCCCGGATGCAGGAAATTCCTCGTCCGCAAACCATAGTTTCAACAACAGCGGGTAATGCGGCAGAAAATAAAAGCAAACCGTGAAATCCGCGTTGCTCTGCATTACCTTTCCTCCGATAGCCCGGCATTTTTCCTCCAGATCCTCTTCTGCGATCTGACTTAAGCGGCTGCGGATCACATTCTCACACCGCCGGTCAAAGTCTCCGCCCCGAATCAGGCCGTCTTTCACCTCTCCCATCGTTATCCACTGCCCTTGAAGCGGCGTCCCGTCCGCCAGCCTCATATAGTGCAGAATGACCAGCTGCTGCCATTCATTGAGGTACGGCTCCATCTCATAATTCGGATAGCTGATACTTATTTCCATGCCGAGGCCTATGAGCGAAAACCTCTTCGCCCCCTCATCGTAATCGATGCCGGCCTTTTGGGCAATATCCTTCGGATCTCTGCCGGAGAGCCATTCCCTGGCTGCTTTCATCATTTCCATAAACGCGCGGTTTTCTTTTGTCTGCTCGTTTTGTGTCATGTCCGCATCCCTTCTTTCATCTCCGCCGCCGCGTCCTCCAGCGTTCGTCCGATATCCGCCTTTATCACAAAACCTTTTTCCTCGATCTGCTGCGGCAGGAAATCATACTGGTCATTGACCGCAATATAAAAGGCATCTTCAAAATTCAGCGTCAGGTTCCAGAACGGCTCCTGTATAAACATCGGGGTCAGCCTTCCTACCCCGAGCTCCAGAAAGAGGATTTTTTTACCTTTGTGTTCTGTAATATACTTCGATATTTTCTGGTACTGTTCGTCATATTTTCTGCCCTGCAGGAAATTTCCATAGCCGCGTACCCACGGAAACGCCTCCGCTCCGCAGTTTGGACAGCGCGGGATCATCTCCTCCGGAATACTGGTCCCGTTCCCCATCGCCTCCATCATCTGCTTTACCGGTTCCACCGCATCCCACGTACGATCGGAACATTGTCTGGAACACTGAAAAAATCTGTGGTCGCCCTGAATCTCGGCAACTTTTTCCTCCGGATAGATCTTCACAAACTGCGTATCCTGATTGGTTGTCAGAATAAAAAAGTCTTTCCCGCACAGGATCTGATCGAGATCAAGATAAGGCTTCCTTATCGGCGCCGTCTGCGTGGTGTGCAGGAACGTGGCAAGATAAGCCCAGAACTCCCCGCGTGTCCGGTATGGGTACTGCATACCGGAAAAGGCCCCCTTAAAACCGTATTTGTCCGCAAACTTTCCGAAATACTGCCGAAAAGACGGCGTGTCCCCGTAATAAAAGTCCCCGCCCCCTGCCGCGGATAACCCGGACGCACCTCCGACCACAACGCAGTCCGCCTCTCTCACTTTTTTGGCAAATTCCTCAACCTGCTTTTCATAAGGCAGCGGCGTTTTCTCACTCAATTTCACCGGCGTTTTCCCGGCGGCATACAGCCCATAATATCTGGAATAATTCATCTGTGTCTGCATGACCAGATTTTCATACATACTCATATTCTGTTCCTCCCTCCATCCATCACAGATTTGTTTCCTGCATCGCCTGTCGTAGTTTCCATACATTACTTATTTAGTTTCCTGCATTATTTGTCGTAATTTCCTGAATCGCCTGCCGTAACTGCCCCAGCATCTCCGTCATATCCCCATCGAGTCCATAGGATTTCGCTGCGATCTGATCCGGGATATAGATCTCTCCTTTGTTCAGCGTAATATAGACCGCATTGGGCTCCTGCGCCGCCAGCCGCATAAGCGGGGCTTTGATCAGCTGATTCCTCCACCCGATTCCAAGCTCCAGGATCACAAGCCTTTTCCCGTGATATTCCTGAATGAAACGCTGGAACCGCTGCTGCATTTCCATATCACCGGCCACAGGATGCTGCTGCGGGGAGTGTACTGCCATCGGTCCGCCGCACTTCGGACATCTCGGAACCAGCTCCGACGGAACTTTCATATTCTGTTCGGCCGAAGCCATTTCCGGAATCAGCGGGAACAAGGGATATAAGGTATCATGGCATCCCCGCTCACACTGTATCTCTTTCCAGCTTCCCTCAATTTCCCAGATACGATCCGGGGCAAAACCCGCAAGTTCAAAGTGATTCTCCGCATTGGAAGTTATAAAAAAGTACGACTTTTCTCCAATGATCGCTTTCAGCGCTTCTGTATTTTGACTTCCGGTATAATCGATGCTGTAATGATTAATCAGCCTGCTTAAAAAAGCCCATCTGCTCTCCTGCGAAGGCCATTTTGCAAAACATCCCATCAGTATATTCCGGATACCATATGTTCTTTTAAAATCTCCAAAGACTTCCTCAAACGCGTCGTTATCCGCAAAAATATGAAGCCCCTCCGAAATAGAAAAGCCGTTGCTCGCGCCGATCAGGATCGCGTCCGCCTGTCTGATCTTCTCCACTATTTCCACATAATTCATGGTCTATCCCCTTTCCTGCACAATAAAGAATATATCAAAACATTTTCTGAAAATCCATATTCTTGACACTGTGTATAAAAATGATTATACTGTAAACGTCTTAAAAAGTCCTATCCAAATTTCATGGATAGGAACAGTTTTTTACAGTTTATCTGTTTTTGTATAGGACTTTCAGGGAAAATGAGAAATCGTTTCCATAACGTTTTATGCCTGAGCAAAGCGAAAGGAATGGATATAAACATGGCGCAGAGAAAGACGGACCGAAGGACAATAATGACAAAAGAGATTATCAAGGATTCTTTCCTGGAACTTCTGCAGGATACGCCCTACGAAAAGATAACGGTGACCGCCCTGTGCCGGCAGGCCGAAATCACCAGGGCAACCTTCTATCTGCATTATGACAATATGGATGATGTGCTGAATGAACTGCTGGATGACGCACTCCGACTGACGGAATTTGACGCGCTGTACCCGGCAGACTCCGCAATATCTACACGCCACATAGAAACCGAAAATAATCTGAAAGAATCAGACTTCGATCCAGACGCCCTGCTCCCGGTATGCCAGCGTGCTGCAGACAACCCAAAGTACAAGATACTTTTTATGGACGAAAATTTGTCTCATTCCATCATAAACAAGTTATATAAGATGCAGAAAACCAGGCAGATCCCGGAAATCATGAAAACTTATCATGTCACTGAATGGGAGGCCGATAAAATTTTTCTGTTTATGCTGCACGGCAATTTTGCAGTCAACAAATCGCTCGGATGGGAAAAAAATCAGGACTGGTATCATATACAGGAGATTATTAGAAATTTACTGAAAAAGCCTTGAGTCTTATCAGCCGATTTTTCTTCAAGGCACTATCTCACATTCCATAAACACTGTATTGCAAAGCCGGATTATAAATTACCCTATTAATCTTTCTCTGCAGGCCGCAGACATGGCATCCGTATTGCTTACATCCATTTTATCAACTCAACTCGCCCTTAATCATCTTGTCTCCACAACATACCCCCATATCCAGCCTGTCAACTCAACTCTCCGCCCTTTGAAGCGGTGGATATATTTCCGCATACTGCAGCAAAATCGAGCAGGGGGCGGTTTCCCCTCCTGCTCGCCCGCGCGGCCCGCATGCTGCGTCAGCAGCTAATCTCCATATGCGGGCCTGTGCAAACAAAAATCCGGGAACCAGAACCGCCATCCTCACAGTCCTGATTCCCGGAAATCCCTTATTTTCGCAAGCAACAAGCCAAGTGGACATGCAAGCATGTCCATATGGCGACTGCCGCGAAAGTCAGATACCCTATCAGCTTGCTGTGGGGTATCTGACCTCTGCACTTTTCACGTTTTCTATTTTTCAACCCGCGTCATTAAGCAGCAGACCCTGCAGGCTCCATTGAAACCTGCAGGACCTTTCCATAATCTGGTTTATCTCTCCACATCCACCTTCACACCCGATTTGAATTCCACCTCAAACCGCTCATCATAAACTGTAACTTTCCCGATCAGCCTTCTCACCAGCTGCTCATCATATTCCATCACCTTCGTATCCTGCTCACGCAAAAACTTCCGCATCTCCGCGACCCGCTTCTTCAGGCCCTCCCGTTCAGCTCTCTCCGCCAGTGCTTTCTCAGGAAATCTGCCGTGTATGTCTTCTGCAGGAGCGCGTCTCCAATATATTTTTCGTTCTGCAGGATCTTCTTAAGCGTCTCCGGCCGCCGCTTTGCCTTGCCTGCGGCTGTAAGGATGCCGTCTGCTTCCAGCCCTCTGGCGGTCTGGAGCAGGCTTCCTCCCTCCAGATACTCCCGGTAGATCCGCTTTACCACCTCCGCCGACTCTATAACCAGGTGCCCTTCCTGATCCTTCGTGTATCCGAGGAAACGGTTATGGTTTACCCGTACCTCCCCATTCTGATACCGGTATTGCAGCCCCGGCGTAACTTTTGAATGATATTCCCATTATTGATCTCTATTCTGTACACAGAATACTACTGCATGCTTTCTCATACTTCCCATACGAAGCCATTGTCTTAAGAACTGTTTGCAGCTTACGTCTCCTACTGTTTAAACTTCCACTATTCGGAGAGATATACTTTCCAGTCTTTTCAGAACGGCAGTATTCTGTCCATTCTGCAATCAACTCTTTTGTCCTTGTAACTACCTCCATATGCGCATCATCAGTTCCATCATATCGTGGAATAATCTTATATGGTATCGTATGAATATGCCTTGGACCGAATCCTCCCTGCGGCTGAAAATCAGATATTGCAGATGATAATGCAACACTATTCAGTATCCCCACAATGTAAAGTGCTTCTTCTTCAGATTCTGCTAAATACCAGTACAATGTCTGATCAACAATCAGCCTTTTCTTATCCATTTTATTCAAATCAATATAAGCTGCACATGGATTAGTGCCTCCTGCATTAGATAAAACAAGCCATCTTGCCAACGCGAAATTCTGTTTATCCAACTTGTTTCGTATGTTAATCTTCTGATCAAACAAAGCAGATAACGGCATTTTACTCTCTGTTTGAATCTCAGTAAAAACATAGGACGTTCCTGAATTCATCAAAGCTATTTCTTCATCGGTAAGTCCTCTCCATTTTTCCTCCGTCTTTTTTCCCGGAAGGATAACCTTAACAGGTTCTGAAACAAAAAATGGAGACAGATGCTTTGAAATTAAACAGTCATACATATAATCATTACTGAAACCTTCGGCTGTCAAATCTCTGCATACATTTTTATGGCTGTCATTAAGCAGATAATACAACTCCGATGTATTCTCGATTTTTTTAATCGACCATGTTCCATTAGGTAACCGGACAAATTCATGGAACAAAGCCGTTCTTGGCATAATATCGGCGCCCTGATTGAATTCCCAGGGATTCGAATTAATAATATCCAAAAGCTCAGCATTCTCTCCTTTGTTTGTCCATGCGGACCGGTTGCCCTGTTTATTGAGAGTATAGTTACACTCCGTATATGAATCCGGGTTTTCATATACTCTTCCTGAAATTGGATATTCAGATTTTTTGTCTGTCCTGATTCCTCCAAGAACTACCGCTTTATTTTTGAATGTAGATATTGGCAATTCCCAAATTGTATCTATACTGGTATCTACTGAATACGCCGAATCTCTATACTTCTCCATTCTGAGAGGATCATGATGATATCCGCTCAAAATACTCCCTGGCATAACGCACATCCATCTCGCGCCATCCTTCAAATATTTATCAATTGATGCTATTAAAAAGGTTGTTGCCAGTTCCATATGAAGATGAGATGCTCCAGGCGGCTTTATACCGAAGGAATCTGTTTTTTTCTGCAATATTTCCTTATATGGATTATCAGCCAGTTTACTCATTGCCAGCCATGGTGGATTAGAGACAATACAATTAAATTGGTTTGCAACCAGACCTGGCTTATAGCTGTTATTCAGAATGAAATACCAAATCCCGTTTCGTCCCTTTCTCTGAAGATCTTCCAACTGTAATATCAAATTGTATGCTGCCACCCTTTGAGCCTGTCGCTCCATATGGGACAAAACAATACTACTTTCTGATTCTACAGAAGTCAGAACATAATCAAGCTGTTTATCTGTAAGACTGCTTTCCTTTTGCTCGGCTCTTTTCATAGCGTATTTATAGCAAATAGACATAAATGCGTCAAAAGTACGTCGATGAGCAGGAGTCAGCATATGACCCGGAATTTCAACCTCGTTATTGTCAAAATACATAATATAAGAGTCCTGACTGCCTGAAGGCATGTTATGCGTAACAGGCGTTGCTACAAAAAGGGAATCTGCATGATAAACAGGGATGGTAATTTGACCATTATGATATGGAAATAAATCCCTCATAGACATTACCCAGTTAACTTTCGCAAGCATAACGGCAAGCGGATCAATATCAAAACCCATAACACATGAAAATACCATTTCGTCTTTTACAGAATCATAATTTTGTGTGTTAATTGCATATTTCTCCCGTACTTTTCTGATTGCTTCAATCAGAAATACTCCTGAGCCGCAGCACATATCCAATATTCGAGGTTCTTCTTCAATATTTTTTATGGCATGCTCAACCATACTTTCCGCAACCCAATGAGGCGTGAAATCCTGCCCCAAAAGCAAACGATGTTCACGATTCGATAACTGCGCCAATAAGGCCCCAAACAGATCTTCTTCAGCTATAACCTTAAAGTCATAACTGACTAAAAGTCTTTGGATTCTTTTTGCACTTTCAACAATACCGTCAACATAAGGCAAACTGTTTAACCATCCAAAATAATCATAGTCTACAAGGTTCTGAATATTTTTCTGTTGAAAATATTGTCCATTCAATATTTTAATAATCTCCATATCATTGCAGATAAGCGGAGTTCCGTTAAGAATATTGGCGCAAATAATCTTTGCAACAGTTACCAGATAATATTCGTTTGTATAGGTATTCTTTGAAAACATCCCGTATTCGGATGCTCCTAAATATGCAACAAAATTTTGCCATACCGTTTTGATCAGATCTGCATAAGCTGGATTTGAATGCATTGCAATCTCTACCACGTCTCTGTATCCTTTAATTTCTTTACGATAAAAATCACTTTCCAAACCGAAATCAAGCACCAGTGTTTTTGCTGTAAGAATCCTGGACTGTTCTCTTCCCAGATACTTATTCATGAACAATTCGAACTTTTCCATTTCCTCGTCCGAACAATTAGACAAATCAACAAAATCAACTTGTTCTAATTCAATATCATCAGCCCCAAACAGTCTTTCCCGATCCTGATTTCCAACAATTTTAATCGTATATCCATACCATCTCACCGTATCTGACAGTATTCCAAGGATCTCCTTTTCATCTATGCCCAAATTACACAGCGCTGCACAGTATTCCTCCACCTGATGGTATCCCTCATTAAAAACAGCAGGTATTTTCAGATTCTTCTCGTATTCGATCGCAGTTTTTCCAACTACTGAATCCGCAAACCCTGTTCTTTCTTTTCCTTTAGTATTCGCAAAATGAAGATAGGTCTCTATGCCCATCACATGTTCTTGAACCCACCAGGGTGTATCCTGGAATATTTTACTCAGACTCGCTGATAGTAAATGTCTAAGTTTATCTTCCACAGAACCATTATCTATTTCACGCTGAGCAATTGTCACAAATGATCTTAATTCATCTTTATTCATCATATTTTCGCCCAGTCCTTTCACGCATTTTTCTAATAAGTAATTCTTCCAGCTGATTACTCACAGATACTCTGTTTTCTTCTCCAAAAGGAAAGGTTACAATTTCATCTATTTGCTTTTGAATCTTCCGGTTAATACTCCCTTTTTTTAGAATTGTTTTGCCAATGTTTTCAAGTTCTTTTTTCTTCTCATTATCAAGTCTTGGAAATACTATTTTTCGCACATGACTCGCTTCAACTTTTAATGCGCCACCGCCCATTGTTGTGCCTGCGATTTCAAAAAAAAGCTTTGCCCATGTAGAGTTTAATAATGCAAATGCCATTAATTGGGCCTGCCGATCTTGATTCCAAAGCGTAATAAAATTTGCATCAACAATTATTTCCTTTTCCGCTATCTGATTTACAAATATTGTTTCAGGACTTTCACCGCAAACGCGGGAAATACATAAGTTTGGCACATGTCTTTCCTTTAATGGAGGAAGCATATACCAGAATCTTTCAAATTCATCACCCGTTTTCTTTTCATTCGTAATGACAGCCGACAACTCTTTAAAAGCTCTCCTGTGCGATGGCGATATATACGTTTCCCCCTGGGTAACATAATCATCTAAGTCAGGATCCATCAAAGTATAATTTGCAATCACTTTATGCGATACTCTCTGATAATCTACTTTTCTTACCTGATTCTGAATATAAAATATACATCTTTCCAAATCATCATAATTAACCACAAGTCCACTTATGTCAGACCGTTTCTTAAAGGCTTTTCTAACATTGTCTGAGGGCAACACTATCTCCCGGTCATACCATGGTTCCGTTTGAACAACAGACATTGCATCTTCTAATAATACCCGTGCATAAAAGAAATCATTTGCACCAGTCCTTAGACCCTGACCAACAGACCACCCAAGCGTTTCTAATGAATCATACTCAACTTCATTACTCTTACTTACTATTCCTCTTATTTCATTTGGAAGGCAGGTATAACCCTCAACTTTCAGTTTATCTTCTTTATAAATCCACCTCTGCCCATTGATCCTCCCTATTAAACCAGGAAACAATTCCAATGCGGAAAC
The DNA here is from genome assembly GCA_947588845.1 of uncultured Lachnospiraceae bacterium. Taxonomy (GTDB): domain Bacteria; phylum Bacillota; class Clostridia; order Lachnospirales; family Lachnospiraceae; genus Choladousia. Next base: position 26,001 of record CANQAR010000034.1, on the reverse strand, counting down.
TATTCTTGAAGAAAAGCCTTCTGATGAACCAGTTGCTTTCGTGGAAATAATCTGATTCAAAGCTTCATAGCCAACACTGCTGCCATACTTCATATTGCCCACAAGAGAATTCTGATCTATTATTCCGGAACTTAATTCCAGCAGAACTGTATCTGAATAATTATTATCTATAGGTTTGTTTTCTTTTCTTTTACATATAACCAGGCATGTTCTTACCTCGGCATTTTCAAACCATGCAGACTCTACATCATGCGCTATAGCGATAATCTCAAAGCAACGCAGAAGCAAATAGTGAATCGGCAATGCATAATCCCTGTTCAGCCACGTTTCAGGCACAACCATAGCCATGTATCCGCCTTGTTTCACTATGGATGCACATAAAATCCATGCTGGCACGGCCATGTCCGAAAGACCTGAGTAATTTTTTGAAATTTCAAGATACAGGTGTCTCTCCTGGTCATCTAACAGTTTTGATCGTTGAATATGTTTTATCAGACTTTCTCTAAGTTCTTTTCCATCTGGCAGACCTATTTCAGGATTATTTTTGAGCGTTTGGTACCTGATATAGGGAGGATTCGTAATTACTAAATCCCACCCGTCCGCAATATCTATTTCTTCGCTTCTGAAGGCATCCTCAATAAGTATCCTTGCTTCCGGAACAATAGTATTACACATCTCCATGACATCTTTATCAATGTCTATTCCCAAAATTACATCTGCCCGCGGATACTTTGCATGTGCTGCCTGTAATAAATCTCCCCGTCCAGCCATTGGATCAACTATCGTTTTGACCGCCAGGTTTGGGGGTAACATTGATACCAGCAGATCACCTACCAGTTTTCCGGAAAAAACCTGCCCATATCGTTTAATCTTAAAATTTTCATCCCTGCAGCGCTGCATCCATAACATCCTTTCTTAATTGACGAATAAGGATATACGCATCTTTAGCATCGTATGTTACATGAATACTTTTTCGGAGACATTCATTGACGTATAAAGAATATACTCTCCGTTCATCAAAATTATTTTCTTCTTCCATTGATAAGATAATTCTTTCCATAATATCTTCTTCATCTTCAATCTCACCCTCTTTTTGAATCTTTTTACTTAATAGTAATAATGGATCCCCCTGAACAGATGCTTCTGATACAACCTGCTTAAAACTGGCCTGCTTTTTATCCAGGATATTTGTTAGTTCAACGTTTAATCCAGCGTCAGAAACGGAATTCTCAAAAGCACTCCATATCTGCGCCTTTGCCGCATGAAAAACAACAGCAGCATATGATGAATCCTTTAACACTCTCTTAATCTCAGAAAAAACCTTTGAGAGCATCGCCTGATAATCGCTGATTCCTTTATTTTGAGATGCACTGATTATAATTTCTCTTTTTCTATCTGTAGTTTTTTCTAACCATAATTCATTGATCTGATTAACCTCTGCATAAGGAATAAAATCGCCAAAAGGCGGATCTGTAAATACAAAATCTATCGTGTTTTCTTCTTCATCTAATTTTTCACTTGACTTATTCTTTATAAGATAATCTCCTGTACAATTCTCCAACAATTTATATGCTTCATAAAATGGTTTTGATTTTCTTTCAAGTCCAAGAATAATATTCTTTTCAACTGGAAGTTTACTAATATAAAGAACTCCGCTTTGCGCCCCTGTCAAAACAAAATCTTTCGCATTCTTTTTGGCGACAACGCGCGTCATCAAGGTACAATGCGAAGCATTATAACTAAGCAGCAGCAGTCGCAGGGCATCTTTCACTTTCGGACTATACGTATTTGCGGCATCCCACAGTTTACGCATAATTAAATAGTTTCGGGCTGTATAGAATTGATGCAAATATGAAATCCCAAAATGATATCCATTTCTATGTAATTCTCCCCATTGTATCTCTTTAGGCAAATCATTTAAATCTTGCATTTCCCGCTCAATTGCAGCCGCTTTTTCAAGATCTTCATTCGTTGCCGGTCTATCCCAGTTTTTACCATTCGTAGTCCCATAAACCCATGATGGAAGACGCTTCTTCCTTATTTCTGATTTTCCTGTTAATCCATCCATATACTCTTCTGTCTGAAATTTCATTTCATCAACAGAAGTCTTCTTCCTGCAGTGCGGACAAATAATATCCTTTTCAAATATAACAGGATTTCGTCTGGTTCCTCTTTCAAAAAAAGAGATTTCCTCACCACAATATGGACATAAAAGAATTTCAGACCATATGATATAACGTATTATTCCAGTTTTCCCATCAGGATCTACAGCAGAGTAATAATGCATCAACTGTTCTCCTGCTTTTCCGACAAAATCAGTCACTGCCTTTTTAAACTCATTTGCTTTTAACCTGCTGCTTATAGTCTTTGCGGCAAATGAACCATAGGTTCCTATCTCATACCCAATAGCATTTCTTGGGCCCCAAACAGGATCTATGCCTAAATCGCCTGCCAATTCTTTCATACGTTCAGTAGGATGCTCACATAATAACGCAGCAATTCCAGTACTTCCACTTCCGCTAAACGTATCTAAAACTGTTTCACCGGGCCTGGTTGTGGCTACAATATATATGGCTATTGACTCAGGTGATATTTTTGTCGGATATGAAAATGTATTAAAGAAAGCCCCATTTCTAGTAGCAGGCAACGGTCTTTCAAATATTGTCCTTATATCGCTCACCTTGTCATCTCCTTATTTCTCAATGGCATCACCAATTTCCGTAAACTGGAATCTTCTCGATCAGCCTTCTCACCAGATTCCGTCACTTTCATATCCTGCTCTTTCACTCGTTTGCGCAACATGGTGACTGAGCTCTTCTGCAAGGCTCATAGCACTGATTAGCGTATGGGATCTGTCAACTTTTTATACTATACTATGTTCCGGCTTATACTCCAGATAGACATGTTCCCGGGCGTTGACATATTCCGCGACTAAAAGAACAACAGTCTCCACATGGACGCTGTTTCCAAACTGATCCACAGGGCAGACCTTCTCAAGTCTGTACCCGCCGTCGCACAGATACCTCAGATCTCTCGCGAGCGTCGCGGAATCGCAGCTCACATAGACAATCCTCCCCGGGGCCATCTGCAGCATCGTGGCAAGGACGCTCTCCTCACAGCCTTTGCGAGGCGGGTCGACGACGATGACATCCGCGTGGATTCCTTCGTTTTTATATTTTTCGGGCAAAACTTCCTCTGCTTTCCCGACATAAAACTCTGCGTTTGTGATCTGGTTCAGCTCTGCGTTTCGGCGCGCGTCGCGGATGGCCTCCGGAACGATCTCAACGCCGCAGACCTGGCGGGCGCTGCGGGCCAGAAACAGGGAGATTGTGCCGATCCCGCAGTACAGATCCCAGACGGTCTCCGTTCCGGTGAGAGCGGCATATTCGAGCGCCTTACGGTACAGTTTTTCCGTCTGTATGGGATTTACCTGATAGAAGGACTGCGCGGATATCGAAAAGCGGATGTCCCCGATTGTGTCCTCGATTGTCTCCTTTCCCCAGAGCAGTTTCTGCTCGCGGCCAAGGATCACGTTGGTCCGCTCTTTATTGATGTTCAGAATGATGCTGGTCATGCCGGGAACCCGGGACAGATTCTCCGTCAGTTCTTTCGCGTGAGGAATGGAATCGCCGTTGATGACGAGGCAGACCATGACCTGACCGGTATGGAATCCGACACGCGTCATGACATGACGGACAAGACCGCTTGCGGCGGTCTCATCATACGGCGGTATCTGGTATTTTTCCATGTGGGCGAGCACAGTTTCCAGAATCGGACGGTTGAGTTCGCTGCCGAGCAGACAGTCCTCGCAGGGAATAATCGTGTGAGTACGTCCGGCATAAAAGCCTGCGGTCAGCTTCCCGCTGCGGTCTCTCCCAATCGGAAACTGCGCCTTGTTGCGGTATCGGAAAGGATATCCGGATTCTGCTGCAGCATTGGAATTTTCACAGTCTGGCTTTCTGCCGCCGGTTTCCGCAACTGACAGAGAGTCCATCCCGGCAGCCAAATCCGGCAATCCGCGGGAAATTTCCCCAGTCTCAGTTCCATCGGCAGACTTTCGTTCTCCCATCCCGATAATCGGCTCCATCGGAATATCCTCGAATTTTCCAATGCGCCGGAGATTTCCGCGGACTTTTTTCTCCTTAAAGCGAAGCTGCGCCTCGTAGGACATGGCCTGGATCTGACAGCCTCCGCATTGGCGCGCAACCGGGCAGGGAGGCGTGACGCGGTCCGGGCTGGGCTCCACAAGACGGGTCAGCCTGGCATACCCGTAAGTCTTCTTCATTTTCATGACCTTCGCCTCGGCCACGTCGCCGATCACGGTATCTTTTATAAAAAATGTGAATCCGTCATATTTCCCGATTCCAAGTCCTTCATTACTCAGATCTTCTATTTTCACTGTGATCACATCGTCTTTTTTCATTCTGCCTCCTGCTGTATTCTCCGTCAGGCTTTCAGACACCGCTGGTTTCTCCACCCACCTTAAATCCGCACATTTTTCCATGAAAACTGGCTCCTTTTCGGTGTTTTTGGGCTTCGGTGTCATGCTTTTTCATGTGAACATAAAACGCATGGCCTTTCGACCCCGGCATCATGATATCCCATTCTGCCGGGCAGGTCATTTCCGTTTTCACCCGGATCCGCGGCAATCTCTAAAACTCCGTACTCTTCCTGATATTTGACTCAAACAATTTGTTGTAACCAAGCCACTCCGCATTTATCCCCGCGCCTTTTATAACCTCGCGCATGGTCTCCAGCTTCGCGTCCGTATTGTCGGCGTAGTTCAGCGCCAGCGCTTCCGGGAGCGCCGGTTTTTTCGGAGAACCGTACTCCAGCTCCCCGTGATGCGCAAGTATGCAGTGCTGCAGCTCGCTCATCAGTTTCTTCGGGAAGTTCTGAATATGGCGGCAGGCAAAGCCGACCAGCTCGCTGCCCATCACAATGTGGCCGAGCAGCTGTCCGTCGTCCGTATAGTCGTTCTCCGGGAAATTCGAGATCTCCTTCAGTTTCCCGATATCATGAAACAGCGCGGCCGTCAGCAGCAGATCCCGGTTCAGATACGGATACTGCATCACATAAAAATCGCACAGCCGGACAACGCCGAGCGTATGTTCCAGAAGCCCGCCGACAAAGCTGTGATGGACGGTTTTCGCCGCGGAATGCTTCTTAAATGCTTCTATAAATGCCTGATTGTCAATAAAATACATGCTGATCAGTTTTCTCAGATACGGATTTTTTACTTTTTCCATGCATTTCATCAGGTCTGTATACATTTCATCAATATTTTTTTCGCTGACCGGAAGATAATCCTCCGCCACATACTCTGACGCGTCGGCTCTGCGCACGCGCTTGACATTGAGCTGCAGCGTCCCCTGAAAATTCGTCACATCCCCCGTGACCCACACATAATTCAGCACCTCAAAATCACTGATCCCGGCGGAATTCGGATCCCAGATCTTCCCGTCGATCGTACCCGTCTTGTCCTGAAAAACCACATTCTCATAAATTTTTCCGTTTTTGGCCACCGCCGACTGTCTGTATTTGCAGAGATAAATGTCGTTAATCTTGTCTCCCTCGCGGAATGTTTCTATATATTTCATACTGTCCTCTCCCTTTCCGGTCCTTCTGTGACTGCCGTTTCTCCTGACCGGCAGACGGTTCTGCAAATTCAGGACTCGCCGGCACAGAAACAGCAATATTTATGTTACCGTCCACCCCGTAATCAAAAGCTGCCGGAATGTGGTACTTTTATATACCGGATTATTATAGTAGAATTATTGCGGTTCGTAAAGAACCAAGTGAAAAACACAGGCCCTGATCTTTTCTGTAGTATTATTCTTCCGTTAATTATTTGTCATTAGTTGCATATGTGCGCAAAATAGGTTATAATAGGGTTTACTGGAAGGAAAGCTGAATGCAGCTTTTCCCCCGGCAGATCAGCGGCAGGATCATCTTTTGATTCCGGAACAGAGTCTGACTGCCGGAAGGAACGAATAATCCGCACGGACTTGGGCGGGTTCTGTGCAAGAGTATATTTGGATAGCTACGAAGCAAAAGCAGCCAAATACGGAAGTGTACTTGACTTAAATCTGCAGTACTGTCCGTGTGGTTACAATGCTCTCTCATGTCATTTGTATCCACCGCTTCTTTATATCTTACGCACAGCCATTTTATGGTTACTGTTCTTTCTGCGGAACGTGATGCGCAGAAGGCACAGGAACCGCAACACTTTATATCCACAGTATGTCAGATTCTGCCGCAGGGCGGAATGTATTGCTGCGGCCATTATTTGTATCCCTGATTTATGGAGGAATTACTTATGGATGAAGAAAAAATCAAACAGGGTGTACGGCTGATACTCGAAGGAATCGGTGAGGATATTCACCGCGAAGGACTGCTTGAGACACCTGACCGGATCGCGCGCATGTACCGCGATCTTGCGGGAGGGTATACGGAGGATGCGGCGACGCACCTTGCGAAGCGTTTTCATGTGGACAGCAATGACATGGTTCTTGAGAAAGATATCCATTTTTATTCGTTCTGTGAACACCACATGCTGCCGTTTTACGGTACGGCCGCAATTGCATATATACCGAATCAGGAGGTTGTCGGCCTGAGCAAGATTGCGCGGACAGTTGAGGTCTATGCCCGCCGCTTCCAGCTTCAGGAGAGGCTTACCACACAGATCGCCGATATTTTCATGCAGGAGCTGAAGCCGCAGGGCGTTATGGTGCTCATCGAGGCGGAACATATGTGCATGACCATGCGCGGAGTGAAAAAGCCGGGTACGAAGACCGTCACCGTGGTGACCCGCGGCGTCTTTGAGGGAAATGATTCCCTGCAGACCACGTTTTACCGGATGCTGGAGTACAAAGGAAGATGAATGAAAAAACCATGAAAAATATTGCGGCGCAGTCCTGTGAAGCTTTCGCGGGAAAGCTTCCGGCAGAATCCGGCGGAAAAACTCTGGAAAATCGTCCGGAAAAGGCAGACGGGAGCTCCTGTGCCGCAGCGGAAAACGACCGCCTTCAGCGGATCTGGGAGCACCCGCTCTTTCAGGAAAGCCTGCTCGCGACCGAGCGGCTGGAACGGGAGCGTATTTTCTGCGGCCACGACAGAAACCACCTGCTGGACGTCGCGCGGATCGCTTACATTGAAAATCTGGAAACCGGAACAACTGTCCCGAAATATCTCATTTATGCTGCCGCCCTGCTGCATGACATCGGGCGGCATTTACAATATACAAAAGGGATTCCGCATCACGAAGCGAGCGCGCAGCTCGCAGCGGAAATTTTGCCGGAATGCGGATTCAGTCAGGAGGATACCAGACGGATCCTCGACGCGATCCTCTCCCACCGGGATAAGGCAGCCGCCTTTGCCGAAGGTCTTTCCGGCATGATCTACCGGGCGGACAAACGCTCCCGGTGCTGTTTTGCGTGCCCCGCGGAGCCGGAATGCGACTGGAGCAGGGAGAAAAAGAATCTGACGCTCACAGTCTGAGCGGTTTATCCGGGACATGAGCAGAGTCCTTCCCTCTTTCGGAAAATCTGCCGTAACTTTTCCAGAAATGCAGACAACGCATTTTCCTGTTGTGAAAATCATCACGATTTGTGCCGCCGGCCTAAAGGCGGCGGAATGGAGCTTTTTATGATTAAAATCGGAAATCGTACTTTTGACACAGAACACGACTGTTACATCATGGGAATTCTCAATGTCACGCCGGATTCTTTTTCGGACGGCGGACAATGGAATGACCAGGAACGCGCGAAAGCCCACGTCGCGGATATGATCGCCGAGGGAGCCTCCATCATCGATGTCGGCGGCGAGTCCACACGACCTGGGCATGTCCAGATTACAACTGCTGAGGAGATTGCGCGCGTTGTCCCCGTCATCCGCATGATCAAGGAAAATTTTGACATTCCCGTATCGATCGACAGCTATAAGAGCGAGGTTATCGAGGCCGCGCTTGCGGCAGGCGCCGATCTGGTCAACGACATCTGGGGGTTCAAATATGACCGCCGTGCCGCCGAGGTCACAGCCCGGTACAAAGTTCCCTGCTGTCTGATGCACAACCGCAAAGAAGCCGTATACGAGGATTTCATGACGGACGTGCTGAATGACCTGCGGGAGTCTGTCGGGATCGCGCTTGCGGCAGGCGTCCGCCGGGACCAGATCATCCTCGACCCGGGGGTCGGATTCGGCAAGACTTACGAGCACAATCTGATTGTCACGAACCATCTCGAAGAACTGGCCGGACTCGGCTGTCCGATTCTGCTCGCTACCTCGCGCAAGTCCATGATCGGGCTGACGCTCGATCTCCCAACAGACCAGCGTGTGGAGGGGACGCTTGTTACAACCGTCTTCGGCGTACAAAAAGGCGCGTCTTTTATCCGGGTCCACGATGTGAAGGAAAATCTCCGGGCGATCCGGATGACACAGGCAATCCTTCGGGAGCACAAGTAAACCGGTTCAGGAAAGCGAAAGTTTCCTGTAAAAAATATTCTTATGGAGATTCTGCAATGAATTTAGAACAATTTGATAAAATATCCATCAAAAATCTGGAAGTCTTCGCACATCACGGCGTATTTCCGGAGGAAAACCGGCTGGGACAGAAATTTCTCGTGTCAGCCGATCTCTACACGGACACACGCACGGCCGGAATAACGGACGATCTGACACAGTCGATCCACTACGGAATTGTGAGTCAGCAGATCACAGAATTTCTGCAGAACCACACCTACCAGCTGATCGAGGCCGCGGCGGAACAGCTCGCACAAAAGCTTCTGCTTCACACGGAACATCTTCAGGCCGTGACGATCGAACTGAAAAAGCCCTGGGCGCCGGTCGGTCTTCCGCTCGAGACAGTCTCCGTGACAATTACGCGGGGCTGGCATACCGCTTTCCTTGGTCTCGGATCCAATCTGGGGGACAAGCAGGCGTATCTTGACAACGCGGTGAAAGCGCTTGCGGAAACTCCCGGGTGCGAGCTGATCAAGGTTTCCGACTATCTGTGCACAAAGCCCTACGGCGGCGTAGAGCAGGATGATTTCCTGAATGCCTGTCTGAGTCTGCGCACGCTGTTTACCCCGCAGGAGCTGCTGCTTCTTTTACACAGGATCGAACAGGATGCAAAACGCGAACGCCTGATTCACTGGGGACCGCGGACGCTTGATCTCGACATTCTGCTGTATGACGATCTGATCATGGACACGGAAGAACTGATCATTCCCCACGTGGAAATGCATCTGCGGGAATTTGTCCTGAAACCACTCGCGCAGATCGCGCCGTGGAAAAGACATCCGATTCTCGGTCTGACGGTATCGCAGCTTCTCGCGCAGGTCAGTTCTTCTGAAACGGAGAACTCATTATGACCAGAAAAACCCGCTTATTTTTTCTGGACGCCGCCAGAGGCCTCGGAATGCTTCTTGTGATTCTGGGGCACATCTGGGAGACAGACGGTATTCTGCCCGTTCTGATCTATTCGTTTCACATTCCGCTGTTTTTTGTTATCAGCGGCATCCTGCTGAACTATACGCAGACGGCAGACCGCCCTGTCAGGCAGGTCTTTTTCTCCGGACTGAAAGAACTGATCCTTCCCTATATTTTTTTTGAATTCGTATTTGCGGCAATTTACGGACTGCGAAATCATTTTAATTTCAATGGGCAGAACATTTGGGGCGGGCTTCTGCTGAACCCGCTGAATGTTCCGCTGTGGTTTCTGCCGACGCTCTTTCTCTCGGAGCTTCTGCTCATTCTTCTGCTCAAGGCGGAGAAAAGCGGACGGCTGATGACAGCCGCAGCCATTCTTTTATATCTGATTCCGTTTTTCCTGAAAAACAACGGCAGTCCTCTTTTATCGGCCGCGCTGCGCTGCTGCTCTTCTGTGGGATTTCTTGCGCTCGGATACGCGGGATGCGGCCTGATCCTGGAAAGCAGCCCGCGCCCCGCCGCTCTCGTAATTCTGGCCGGGCTGGAAGGCGCGCTCGCGCTGGTCAACGGCAAAACGGGAATCTACAAGCTGACTTTCGGCAATCCTCTTCTGTTCACTGTATGCGCGGCGGCGGGTTCTTTTGTTGTCCTGTCCGCGCTCAAACGCGTACGTATCCGGATTCTTGAGTGGATTGGGGAAAACACGCTGGTTTTTCTCGGACTTCACATGATTGTGCTCCGCATTGTACAGCTTATCCCTGGCCTTCATACAGACACTTTCCCCGGAGGTCTTGCCGCACTGGTCCTGGTCTGCGCGCTTCTGACTCCGGCCGCACTGTTTATAAACAGCTTTCTGCCTTTTCTGGCAGGAAAAAAACGTTCAAAATGACATCTTTTATTGTTTACATGCAGATACTGGATATTTCATCTTGAAATATAGTGATAATTGTTATATAATGCAAAATATATTTTATATGATCAAGAAGTACTCCTGATTTTACGGATTTCCCAAAAACATTATGATGTTCATTAAACATCCGTGTCAGCGTGGACGCCTGATATGATTTACATATGAAAGGAGTTGTGTTCATATGTCGGAAAATATTTTTACAAGCCAGCCGATTACGTTTGCCGGCGATCCTGGTATTGCGGATGACGTCACGGAAAACGAAACAATCAACCAGGTTCTCCTTTATATCAACAAAAATATCACCTGTAATCTGTCTCTGGACGAGCTGTCGGGGCGGTTTCATATCAGCAAATTTTATCTTTGCAAACAGTTTAAAAATTACACTGGAATAACCGTTTATCAGTACATCATGAAAAAGAGACTGATGCTTTCACTTGGCCTGCTGCGCGAAGGCACACCTGTGACCGTTGCCTGCCGGGAATGCGGATTTAATGATTATTCGAATTATCTGAAGGCATTCAAACGGGAATTCGGGAAAAACCCCAAAGATTTTCTGAAAATGCCGGGATGACATCCCATAGAATATAAAAGAAATACCTTTGCCTGACAGTTTCTGGCTGCCAGAAAACAAGTGCCGGAGATCCAGTTCTCCGGCACTGTTTTTCTGCTGTGCACAGACCCGTGTAAGGAAAATAACTGCTGACGCAGCACACGGGCCGCGCGGCGAGCAGGAGGGAAAGCCGCCTCCTACTCGATTCTGTTCGAAACCCGCACACAAATTCCGGCGCAGGATTCAGATCTGCTTCATCAGACAGCCCTGCGTACCGTCTGTTTTTTCCGATATCCATGCGGGCATGGACGTTTGACGCATTGCCCGCGAAAACGGCGTTAGCCTTCTTTGATCTCCCCCGCCTTTGTCAGCGCCAGCTTCGTTGCAATCGGACCGATCAGCTCATAGATCACGGTTCCGCAGAGAATGATCGCGCGGATCGCAGCTCCATATTCCGGAACTACCTGCATCGCTATCCCTGAGAGACCAATCGCCACGCCGGCCTGCGGGATCAGAGTAAAGCCGAGCCATTTCTGCACCACCGGCTGCGCATGGGATATACGACAGCCGATTGCGCTGCCCGCCACCTTGCCGATCACGCGGAATACAACGTAGAGTATTCCCACCAGCCCGACAGTCGGGATGACCGCAAGATTCAGATCCGCCCCCGACACAAGGAAAAACAGCATGAACAGCGGCGGCGTCATCCGGTCCACAAGCTCAAATACGCGCGGACTCTCATCCGAGAAATTCACAAATATGGCGCTCATCATCATGCATGCAAGCAGCGAGGAAAAGCCGACGATATCGCAGATGCCCACGCAGAGAAATACAAAACCGATCGCCGCCGACAGGCGGTTGCCGCGGCTGTGATAATATTTCACGAGCAGGGCCAGCAGCAGTCCAAGCAGCGTGCCGAACACAAACGCGCCCCCGATCTCCCAGACCGGATCAAGGATCGTCTCCAGCAGATTCACGCTGCCGCTCGACGAGATTGTCTTCGCGATCGCCACAGAGATTCCAAACGCAATCAGTGCGGCGGCGTCATCGATTGCCACCACGGGAAGCAGGGTCTGTGTCACGGGCCCTTTCGCGTTGTACTGCTTCACAACCATCAGGGTAGCTGCCGGAGCCGTTGCGGCCGCAATCGCTCCAAGACAGACAGAAAACGCCGGATCATTGCCTGTCACAAGCAGTGCGGCGTCTACGGCAAGTACGGCCACTATGGCCTCCATAAACGCAATGATCACTGGCGCTTTCCCTACTCTTTTCAAATAGGAGAGCTTGAATTCCGCACCGATCGAGAAAGCGATGAACCCAAGCGCCATCTCGGAGATCAGTCCGAATTCCTCCACAATTCCCGCCGGAATGATTTTCAGCACGGACGGTCCGATCAGTATGCCCACGATCAGATATCCCGTCACATTCGGCAGTTTTATCTGTTTTACGACCTTTCCGGCGGCCAGCCCCGCGAAGATGCAGATCGCCAGATAGGTCAGTGTATTCAACTCCATTTCTTTTCACCAAGTCCTTCCACAAAGGATACCGGCAGTCCGAACATCACTGCCGAGTTTGCCACGCTCAGATCGCCGACCACATTCCGGATCACCTGTCTTGCCTTGTCTACCTCAGACTCCTCCAGCACAAACAGCATTGTCTTGCTCGCCTCCCTGTGCCCGTCGTGATTCAGCATGGAGCGGAGCAGACTGAACATCGGCATATCATCCAGATCCCCGAGCACGCTCGCCATGCCGGTACTGTCAAGCATTGTTCCGCCATGGATCCCCGCCTCGGCAAGTTCAAGCATCAGTTCTCCCACAAGTTCCGTACGTTTCAACACTAATACCAAAAGCTGCATTCCCTTTTATTCCTCCTCTGCATTGCTGTCTATTTCCGCCTGCGGCGGGTCGCGTCAGCGACATCTTCCAATCCCCCGCAGGCTGCTGCGCCGTAAGGCCAATCTCCGTCAGTCTGCTCCGGGAACCTTGATCTTACTTCTGTACATCAGGATCCACAGCCCCGCCAGAACCATCCAGCCGATTTTGCAGGCGAAGCTGACGATACCCGCCGTCTCAGAATTCACGATTGCGGACAGCAGACCGATCACGGAGCACAGAGCCGCAAAAATTGTGAGAACCGCGGCATATCTGGAAACGCTGCTGAAATTATCGCCCTGTATCGCGTTCGCCCTGCAGACCTTCACCGTATGGAGCAGGCAGAAAAAGTACATGATCACCATCATCGTGATCACAACCATTGCCGCAAGAAAGACAGCGGAAAGAATCTTTGCCTGCAGAATATCCGACATCCATGCCGATACGGTAAAGACCACGGACATGATCAGGCAGATCAGCATCACAATGCACATTATGATCATCTTTATAATGATATAAATCTTCGTACACAGAAAACCCGTGCCCGGCATGGGATCCCGGCTGCTCCCCGCGGTTATAAACAGCATCCAGAACCCGACGCACAGAAGAAATTCCGGCAGATGCAGAAGCAGGCTTACCACGATCATCCCGCTCCCAAGCTTCGAGATAAAGCTCAGTATTCTGTTCGCGTATGCCATCAGTTCCGACGGCGCGTCAAAGTTTGCCAGGATATTGACTACCTGCGAAAAGCTCAGATCCTGCAAAAGCACCGACGCAATTGTCGTTACCGTAAAAACTGTACACAATGCCGCTATCAGCAAAAACACAGGAGAACGGAACATCTTTTTCGACTGTTCCATCAGCTGACGCCCGGACAAACCTGAACGCACCGGCGCATAACCCGGAGCATATCCGTCCCTTTTCCGCACCATCGTTCCCTGCGGTCTGTCCGGATCTCCCATCTGACCGCCCGAAGGCACGCGGCCCCCCTGGCTGTACGGAACTCTGCCCTGCGGACGGCCGTTCTGATCATACACGGCTCCCCGCGCCTGCCCGCGCGGAACCCGCTGTCCCTGCGGACGGCTGCCTGGCACCGGAGAAGACATCTGACTGCCCGGAGCATACGGCTGTCTGGCCGTCCGCTGAGGCTGCCTCTGATCCGGACGCATTCTGCCGTCCGGCTGCCTGTACGCCGTCCGGCTGCCCTGAGCGCTTTGCGGCTGACCAGACATCCTCTGCGCAGGCATCTGGCCGCCCTGCGGCTGCCTGACGATCCTTTGAATCTGTCTCTGATCCGGACGCCCCTGCTCATCCTGACCATACACCGTTCTTCTCACCTGGCTGTACGGAGCACCCGGCTGACCGCCTGCCGCTCTTTGCTGAGGCGCCTGACCGCCCTGGCCATAGGGCGCACCCTGCGGCTGTCTGGTCACTCTCTGAGGCTGTCCCTGATCCGGACGCGTCTGACTATCCTGTCCATATATAGTCCCCTGGGCTTGGTTTCCCTCTCCATATATGGTCCTTCTTACCTGATCACCCTCTGATTTCGCTTTCGTCTCCTGTGCCATTTGCTTATCCTCCTGAAACTCTCTGCTGCATTATATCTGACTGTCCGGAACTCTCCCGCGGAATTCGGGTTACGGTTCACTCCCTTGCAGGTCATGAACGTAACACTGCTCCGGCAGGTCTCTCTGAGCCTGAATCCTTCACTCTATCCTTCCGCAGCCGGTTTTTTATGATAGTATATCTCATTCTTTATGGTTGGGCAAGAATAAACAGGGGATTTTGTCAGCGCTCCAGAAGCTTGTCAATGCTCACCAGCTTCACGCTGAGCACAAAAATCTCCGCGGCCAGCGCAAGCTCTTCCGGCTCCGGGAAGGACGGAGCGATACGGATATTGCTGTCCTTCGGATCCTTTCCATAGGGGAAAGTAGCTCCTGCGCCGGTCATGGTGACTCCGGCTTCCTTCGCCTTCGCGACGATCTTCTTCGCGCATCCTTCCAGAGAATCAAACGCGATAAAGTAGCCGCCCTTCGGTCTCACCCAGCTTCCAATCTCAAGCCCGCCAAGTTCTCTGTCAAGCGTATCAAGCACTGCCTCAAATTTCGGACGCAGAATATCCGCATGTTTCTTCATATGCGCCCGGATTCCGTCCATATCCTTAAAGAACCGCACATGACGGAGCTGGTTCAGCTTGTCATGGCCGATCGTCTGATAGAACATTGCTTTTCTCGCGTCCGCCAGGTTCGCCTCAGAAGCTGCCATCGCCGCGATGCCGGAGCCCGGAAAACTCACCTTCGATGTCGAGATAAATTTATAGACCAGATCCGGATTTCCTGCCTTCTCACACTCAGTCAGCAGCTCAAGAATCACGTCCTGATCATCGTCATACAGATGATGGATGGAATACGCATTGTCCCAGAAAATACGGAAATCCGGAGCCGCCGGCTTCAGATGCGCGAACCTTCTGACCGTCTCATCCGAATAGGAGATACCTGTGGGATTCGAGTATTTCGGGACGCACCATATTCCCTTAATCATCGGATCTTTTGAGACAAGCTCTTCCACCATATCCATATCCGGACCCGTCGTATACAGCGGCACATTGATCATCTCAATCCCGAAAAATTCCGTGATGCCGAAATGTCTGTCGTATCCAGGCACCGGACACAGGAACTTCACCTGCCCCTGAAGTCCCCACGGCGTATGTCCGCAGACGCCCATCGACATTGCGCGCGCCACGGTATCAAACATCACGTTCAGACTGGAGTTTCCGTAAATCAGAATATTCTTCTCCGGAACCTCCGACATCTCCGCGAGCAGATGCCTTGCCTCCGGAATACCATCCATGACTCCGTAATTTCTGCAATCTACTCCCGTCTCACACCTCATGTCCGAATCACTGTTCAGGATGTCCATCATCCCATTGGAAAGATCCAGCTGTGCCTTGGAAGGCTTGCCCCTCGACATGTCCAGCTTGAGTCCTCTTCCCTTGTACTCCTCGTACTTTGCTTCCAGGACGCTCTTCTCCTGCAGCAGTTCTTCCCTGCTCATTTCCTTGAATGGTTTTTTCATAATAATAACTCCTCCAGTACTGCCCTGCCCTGCAGGGTATGAATGTTTGGCTTTGTACTTCCTGTACGCACATATGTCCGTACAGAAAAATTCACCTTTCCCATTTTATAACCGGAGGTCCCATCCGTCAAGTACTTACTGTAAAAGTCCGTCTCTATGCAGAGGCAGATGGCAAATTTGTTTCTAATGTTTCTTCTGCAGATACGCGTACAGCTCCTTCGCATCTTCGATCTCAAGATCCCTCTCCCCGGCCAGCGATTCCAGATGATGCCGGAACTCATGGAGAATCACCTTGCGCAGTTTCTTTCTCAGCTCCTCCTCGGACAGATATCCGCAGCACGCCGCGAAAGATCCGTAGTACAGCACGACAAACCGTCCCAGATAACGATTCCTGTGATATTCACCCATAACAAAAAGGTCATTGTCTCTGGCGGCCGGGTGAATCTTCACCTGCTCGCGGACGATGACCCCTCCGTGCAGCTCACGGAAAAATTCTTCCGGAAGCGTACCCGTAATTTCTTCTGTGATTTCCTCAAATCTTTCCAGCGAAATCATAATACCTTACGGAAGCTCCTATTCCTCATCTTCCTCAGCGGCAATCACGCCCGACACGGCAGAAACCGTAACCACTGTGACGATCACCGCAACAAGCACAACAAATGAAATCAATACTGTCAATAAAATTCCCATATTCTTTTCACCTCAATATCTTCCTGTTTATCTGTCCTCCTCCGTCTGCGGCCGAAAACCGCATAAAACGGACCCCGTTCAACGTCGTATCTTTTGTGATTATAGCACAAAGCAGAAACGTTGTCATCCCAAATTTTCCAACTTTTTATTGCCCCCTGCCGGATATTTATAGTATACTGTGTCTGACGGTTTGTGCCGCTGCCTGTCCCTGCATCCCACGGACGCGCATTTCGCGCCTCAGACCTCGGGATTTCCGAACAAGATGTCCGGAAATCACCTCGAGCTCGGTGGAGGAACGAACTGTAACCTCAGATCTTCCGCGGAACCAGAAAGGAGGGCTGTCCTCATGAAACAGTCTTTTGATGATCCCTGTATCCACGACCCCATTGTCACAGGCGTTTTTCTGATACTGGGGACGCTGCTGGCCTTTTTTCTGAACCACATCACGAGCAGTATTATTGACGTTTCTTCTATTTATATTCTGTCCGTAGTTGTGATCGCGAGAATGACCTCCCGCTACATCTACGGAATCATTGCCTCCGTGATCAGCATCCTGTGCATTAATTTCTTTTTTACCTATCCGTACATGCACATTGATTTTACGCTGGCAGGCTATCCGGTCGCGTTCATCTCGATGCTTGTCATCTCTTTCTTCATGAGCGCCGCCACCACGAACCTCAAGGAGCAGTCGCTCATCATCGCCGTGCGCGAGAAACAGCTTGCCGCAGCTGAGAAGGAAAAAATGCGCGCCAACCTGCTGCGGGCGATCTCGCACGATCTGCGCACCCCGCTGACCAGCATCATAGGAAGTTCCAATACCTATATCGACCACTTCTCTCTGCTGTCAGAAGAAGAACAGCTGACCCTTGTCAGAAATATAAAGGAAGACGCGGACTGGCTTCTGAACATGGTAGAAAATATCCTGACCGTCACACGGATTCACACATCAGGCGCAAAAGTCACAAAATCCCTGGAACCCATCGAGGAAGTCGTCTCGGAGGCGGTTCAGAGACTCCAGAAGCGGATTCCCTCTGCCAGAGTCAATGTCCGCGTGCCGGAAGATTTTCTGATGATTCCAATGGACGCGATGCTGATTGAGCAGGTAATTATCAATCTGATCGAGAACGCGGTCATGCATTCCCAGAGCACACGGCCCACGGATCTTTATGTGACCTGTGAGGAAAATTCTGTGTCCTTCCATGTGCGCGACTACGGAATCGGAATTCCCAGCTACAAGCTCCCCGACATTTTCAACGGAACCGGTACAGACAGTTCTGTCACACCG
This sequence comes from uncultured Lachnospiraceae bacterium, assembly GCA_947588845.1. Taxonomy (GTDB): domain Bacteria; phylum Bacillota; class Clostridia; order Lachnospirales; family Lachnospiraceae; genus Choladousia. Next base: position 8,188 of record CANQAR010000034.1, on the reverse strand, counting down.
GACGGGAAAAAGGGGATGGGAATCGGACTGTCGATCTGCAAATCGATCATAGACGCGCACGACGGCATCATCATGGCCTGCAATATGGACGTCGGCGCTGAATTCTGTTTTACGCTGCCAAAAGACGGCGGATCTGACACGGAGGTATGAAATGAACACAAAACTCTCTATTTTAGTGATTGAAGATGAAAGAAATATCTGTGATTTTATCGCGACCGCACTGACAAGCCAGGGCTACAAGGTCTACAAAAGCTATTCCGGGCGGGACGGGATCACACAGATCACATCCCGCTGCCCGGAGATCCTTCTGCTCGATCTCGGCCTCCCGGATCTCGACGGCATGGATATCATCCGCAAAGTCAGGAGCTGGTCAAACATGCCGATCATCGTGATCTCCGCGCGCACACAGGAGAATGACAAAGTCGCCGCGCTCGACCTCGGGGCCGATGATTACATCACCAAGCCCTTCGGCACCTCGGAACTTCTTGCCCGCATCCGAACCGCCGTGCGCCATCTCTCAAACATCAAAGGCAGTGACAGCAAGGATTCTCATGTCTACAGCGCAGGCGGACTTGTCATTGATTTCGACCGGAGGCGGATCTCCGTCGACCGCAAAGAAGTCCATCTGACACAGGTCGAGTACAAGATTGTCTCCCTGCTCGCAAAAAACTGCGGCAAAGTGATCACTTATGATACGATCATCTCCCACGTATGGGGGCCGTATGCCGACGACAACAACCGTATCCTGCGCGTCAACATGGCAAACATCCGCCGAAAGCTTGAGAACAATCCGGCGCAGCCGCAGTATATTTTCACGGAAATCGGAATCGGATACCGGATGCGGGACGCGGAATAAACTTCCCCGGCGCAGGCACTTAAACGCCACAAAGGCGTTTGTCTCCTGCGAAGCAGGAGCGGGGTATTCGCTCCAACCTCGCTGCGCTCGGTATTAGTTTGTACGCCCCAAAGGGCGAGGAATGTATCCTTCTATGATTCAAGAAATATTTTTATCTGCGGATCTCCAGCAGCTTGTTCTTGAGCTCCTGCTCCATGCGGTTCAGCTCTTCCTCGGCGGCATACCGTTTCTGACGTCCTTCCTCCTGAATCTTCATGACCTCGTCCAGCGTATTGATCAAAGCCGCGTTCGTATTCTTGAGCGTATCCAGGTCGACGATCCCGCGCTCGGAAGCCTTTGCGCTCTCAACCGTAGCCATTTTCAGGGCCTCGGCATTTTTACGCAGGAGCTGATTCGTCATGTCCGTGACTTCCCTCTGCGCTTTCGCCGCCTGGTTCGCGTGCTCGACGCCGAGTGCGATAACCATCTGACTCTTCCAGAGCGGTATCGTATTGACAAGCGTAGTCTGTATCTTTTCGATCATCATCGTGTTGCTCGACTGCACCAGACGGATCTGCGGGGCCGTCTGAATCGCGATCATTCTGGTCAGCTCAAGATCATGGATTTTCTTTTCAAAACGTTCGCAGAGATCCTCCACATCCTTCGCGGCCTGCGCATCCTCAGGAAGATTGGACGTCTGCGCTTTTCTGACCAGATCCGCAAGTTCCGTGTCCCGGACCTCCTGCAGGCGTTTTTTCCCCGCGAGAATGTACATGGACAGCTCCTTAAAATAGGAAAGGTTCAGGCCGTACATCTTGTCCAGCATGGCGACATCCTTCATAAGCTGGATCTGATGCCCCTCCAGCACCTCGCTGATCTTCTCCACGTTGACTTCCGCCTTCTCATACTTCGCCTTCATGGCCGTGATTTTGTTTCCGCTCTTTTTGAAAAATCCGAAAAAGCCTTTGTCTTCCTCCTCCGCGTCAAAGCTCTTCAGCTCGCTCACAAGTCCGGAAATCATATCGCCGACTTCCCCAAGATCCTTCGTACGTACCGTATTCAGCGCACTTTCTGAAAATTCGGCCATCTTGTGCTGTGTCCCTGCGCCATACTGCAGAATCCCGTTTGAGTCATGCAGATCGATCTGCCTGCTGAAATCATCCACCATCTTCCGCTCTTCCTCGGACAACATACTATCGTCAAGCTGCGGCTTCGCCGGTTCCGGCTCCGGCTCAGGTTCAGGCACTTTCTTCTCTTCCGGCAGAGGTGTGCCGAAAGTCAGCACCGGCGTCGGCGCGTCTGCGTAATCTTTAAACTGGTCACTCATTTTCTGTTTCCTCCTCGTATTTCTCCTGCTACCGGCTGCTTTTCTGTTCTGGCTGCTTTGTTCTCCGGCGAAATCACTTCCTTCCGGAAAATTTTCATCCAGAGAATTTCCTGCTGCGTTCGGTTTTTTCTGCCTCGCCATTCTGATTTTCGGCAAAATCACTTCCTCCTGGAAAGTCTTCATCCGGAGAATCTCCTGCTGCGTTCGGTTTTTTCTGCCTCGCCATTCTGATCTTCGGCAAAGTCACTTTCTCCCGGAAAACCCGGTACAATCATTTCCCGCCCTTCGGGAAATCCTTGCCCGTAAGTCCTTCCTGCGCGAACATCGTGTGCAGAACAGAAATATCGGAGGAAATATCCCACGCGGTATTCTCAAAAAAGCCGTCCAGCAGATTCTCGAATGCCTGATTGATCGTATCAAGAGCGTTCTCGATCTCCCTCTTCGTGCTGTCTATATTCTGCCCGCGGATCGGCTGTTCATCAAACTGGCAGTAGGCATCGATCAGCTTCTGCGTGGTCGGCAGATAATAGCTCATCATTTTCCGCAACTCAGGCGCAAGCTCCGGCCTGCGCTCTACTTCCCTGAAAATTCTCGTGACCACCAGCTCCAGCCGGTCCAGTTTCGCCGATATTTCCTCTCCCGGAATTTTGTCGTTACACTCGCGGATATGCGCTATGTAACGTCTGCCTTCCTCAATCAGCTTTCCGCATTCCTGGTTCAGGGCGGCCTGCGGATTTCCATTCGCCTGTGTTTTGTCTCTCTCTCCAAAATCCCGGCCCTTGCTTCCCTCGTCTGCCCGGTTATCTGAACTCTGTCCGGCACTGCCAAAACGTCCGAAATCCGAATTATCCGTTTCTCCACCCGGCCGGGCAGCCGCACTTTCCCGGGAACTGTCAGACCGTCCGGAACCTCTGCCGCCCTTTGTGCCATCCGACCAGTTACCCGAAGTTCCTCCAGCGCCGCCAGCCTGTCCAGAATTTAAACCGCTTCCGGCACTCCCGGAAACCGAACCGTTGCCCGCACCGGCGTTTTCCGCGGACCACGCCGCCTCTCCAAAGACAGCTCTGCGGTCCGCTTCCTGCTGCGTGAGCAGGTACTGCTGATACGTCTCATTGTCCGTAATCAGACATGTTTCCTTCCGGTCAAGATGCCCCTCCGGGAAAAATCCTCTGCGCAGCATCTTTTTCAGATCTTTTCTGATATATTTGATCGTCTTTCCGGTTCCTGAGGCAAGTTCCTCTATAGTACAGAAAGTCCTGTTTCCCAGCATCGCCACATACCTCCGAAAGCGGCTTGCCAGTCCAAGGCGTTCGCTGCCCACGGAGCCCATCCACAGATTCAAACCTGTGAAAAGACCAAGAATTACATAGACAAAATCCGGAATTCCGCCCACCGCGTCGCCGATGACCGCAACGATCACAAGAGCAAGTCCGAACATGCTTCCAAAACCGTAGCCCGTCGCCGCCAGGAACCATCCAATCGCCCGCCCGGGCGCTTTCAGATTGCTGACCGGGCGGATCTCCTGCCTTTTCTCTTCCATATTCCGCCGGATGCGGTCGGCCGCCTCCTGCCCGGAGAATCTCACCCCTCCCATACGGTAATGATAATTTCCCCCGGCGCTGCCAGACTGATCATCGTATGTATCGTTCCTGCCGTCATCCCGAAACTGCTCCGCAGTCCTTTCCCAGTAATTCTGCGCGCGGCCTGCCTCATCCCCCCGATAATCCCGGGAATGTTCCGCATAATCTTCCCGGTCATTCTGCGCCTGTTTTTCTTTGCCGCCGCGGTCATTCCATGACTGATCCCCGGCGCGTTCCCCGCTGCCTTCCCGGCCGCTTTGCGGACGTCCCCGGAGAGATTCCCACAGCGCATCCTGAAATCCATCCACCGTCTGATTTATCACATTCGTGATCGTCGAACTAAGCTGGGTAAAATCCTGATTCTCCACCGCGTTCTGCACCAGATTGCGGATCGCTTCCCCCGCCTCATACCAGTCGTTTTTTGCCATTTTCCCTTCTCCCAAATCCTTGATCGTTCCCGTTTTCGATGATGCTGCCGGGGGCAAAAAACGTCAAAAAGTAGTTTGCCCCATGATGCCGTGGTTTCTCCGCGCTTCGTGCTCCCGAATCTCCGTTTCACTCCGGGTCTCCGCTCCGCTTCGGTCGGTTCTAAACGAGCGCCGCTGGCGCTCAGAACCGGCGCTGAACGTGCGCCACTGGCGCACAGCGCCCCCGAAATCCTGAAACACCTCAAATCTTCACATTTTTCCATGAAAAACGGCTTCTTTTCGGTGTTTTTTTGGTCTCAGTGTCATGCTTTTCCATATGAACATGGAACACATGACCTTTCGACTCTGGCATCATTACTATGTAAAGTATAGCACCGGAAGAAATTTCATGCAACCATAAGAATCAGGCATTTCCTCCTGCTCGTCTGCACGGTTACTGCGTAAAACAAGGAATCCCTGCCGCTGTTAAAACCAGCGGCAGGGATTCCACCTTGTCCATCTTATTCAAACCGGGACCAACGCCCGTCAGATTAATCCTGAACGTACGGCATAAGAGCAACGTGACGGGAGCGTTTGATCGCTACGGTCAGCGCTCTCTGATGCTTCGCGCAGTTGCCTGTAATTCTTCTCGGAAGAATTTTTCCTCGCTCGGATACGTATCTTTTCAGCTTGTTTACATCCTTGTAATCGATCTCGTTATTCTCTTTGCCGCAAAATACGCATACTTTCTTTCTTCTGCGGATAACGCCTCTTTTTCTCATCGGGGCGTCGCCTCTGTCTTTATTGAATGCCATGGTTCTTCCTCCTTTTACGCATGAATCAAACTGCCGCTTTTAATTGAACGGAAGCTCCTCGTCAATTCCATCCGGAATATTCATGAAGCCGTCCCCCGCAGATGCCTGGCTGGGGTTCGGCATCGGAACTGCTTCCCGCGGACTCTGAGCCGGGGCCGGCATCGGCGCCGGCGCGGCAGACTGACGTGCGGCATTATATTCATTGGCCGCCGCCTTGCTCTCCGCAAACTCCTGCTCTTCTACAACCACATCTGTCGTATATACTTTCTGGCCATCTCTGTTTGTATAGCTTCCGGTCTGGATCCTGCCGGTTATCGCAATCTTGGTTCCCTGACGGAAATACCGCTCCGCAAACTCTGCAGTTCGCCCAAAAGCAACACAATTGATAAAATCGACGTTCGCCTCTCCGTCACGGCGGAATCTGCGGTCCACTGCCAGAGAGTACCTGGCAACCGCTGTCGAACTTTCTCCCGCAGAATAACGGATTTCAGGATCTCTTGTCAAACGTCCCATTAAGATGACTTTATTCATTCTATCTCCTCTTTTCTATCTATGCATCCTGTCTAACGCATAAATATCTGATGACATTGTCCATGATACGGACACGCGACTCGACTTCCGCCGGGCACTTCGCATCAGCTTCAAAACGAACGAAGTAGTAGAATCCTTCACGCATTTTCTGAATCTCGTAAGCGAGTCTTCTCTTGCCCCACTCGTCTACCTCGGTGATCGTGCCGCCGAAACGTGTGATAACATCCTTCACTCTCTCGATCACAGCGGCTCTCTCCTCATCTTCAATCTTCGCGCTGACAACTACTGCTAATTCATACTTGTTCATGCTTTCGCACCTCCTTATGGTCTCTGGCCCTTCCCCGCAGGAAGAGCAAGGAAATAATATATCACGAAAAATTACTTTATCACAATTATTCAGCATTTTCAAGCTTTTTTCGAAGCCCTCTGGTATTTTTTTCAACGAGCTTCCTGGGCGTCATGATCTGGTGGCCACAGCCCAGACATTTCAGCCTGAAATCCGCGCCCACCCGCAGAATCTCCCATTCCTGGCTGCCGCAGGGATGTTTCTTTTTCAGTTTGACGATATCTCCCACTGCATAGTCCATGTTATTTATCAATCCTCCTGCTTCCCCTCGCTGCTGCTGTTACCCTGTGTTCAACCGCTCCGCGGTCCTTAGAATTTCCACATATTTTGTGCGGAAATCATCCGTCTTTATTTATCTTCCAGCACCTTTTCCACGCTCAGAATTTTTCCATTCGCCAGTTCTTCCGGGATAAAAGCCTGTCCGCAGACCGGGCAGCGAAGAATCGGGTGCGTCATCTCATGGCCGAGATAACGGAACGTTGTCTTTCTCAGCTCCATTTTTACATTGCATTTTGCACATTCCATCACAAACTCTCCTCTACCTCTACGCGGTGGCAGTAAACACTGGTTACAAGAACCCCGTCTCCCGTGACCTGATATCCCGCCCAGACGGTGGCGTATCCAAACCTTTGATGCGCATAATAAATGTCCTGTTCCGGATCATAAACTTTTTTGCCGGTTTCTTCCGCTTCTTCAATCACAGCATGAACCTGTTCCCGAAGAATCAGTTCCCGGTCCATCTTATCGATCAGCTGTACAGGAATCTCAATCTTCATACCCGTCTCCTCCTTCGGTTCTGGCTGTCCGGTAAAAATTCTTTTAAGTCTGCGCCGGTTCTCTCTGCGCTCATCCAGTTCCGGAAGAGCTGCGCATCGTTTCGTCTCCCCAAGAATCAGTTCCAGCACATGCCTCGCGTCAGCGCCGCCATGCACATAGGCGTCTCTGCAGTTTGCGCAGTAAACTCCACAGATTTCCGTCTCGCCTTCCACCCGCCGCTTCGCAAAAGCATCACAGACTGCCGGCACCGCCGGATAAATATGGCCGCCGAACCCACAGCACGCGGGATCTGGCTGCTCGTTTCCGTCCAAGAGAGAATAGCCCGCATTCCTTAACAGCTGTCTCACCGCATTTGCCATCCCATCATTGCCTGCTGCCGCACAAGGATCAAGTACACGTATCCTTGTTCTGCCGTTTTTCCTGTTTTCCTCTGTTTTCCTTCCGATCCCTGCTGCAGGAGCTCCTTTTTCCGTGGTTCTCCTCCTGACTCCGCCATGACCGGCCAGAAAAACTCCCGGGGAATTTCCGCAGACAAGTCCTCCGCTTCCGGCACCACCTTCCCCGGCAGTGCAGCGTTCAAAATCTGACTCTTTTTCTCCTGCGGCAAAATGCCCAAAGTCGTCTCCGTCTTCCCCGGCAATGCAACATTCAAAATCTGACTCTTTCCCTCCTGCGGCAAAATGTCCAAAGTCGTCCCCGTCCTTTCCGGTGGCAATATAAATGGCATCTGCCTGGATCTCCGCAAGATTCGTCACCCTGGTTCCCAGAACAAATTCGCAGTCCACCACGCCAAACGCTTTCTCAAACTCTGCCTGGCAGACTTCCGGATCCAGTTCGGAAAGCACACTGCCTCCGATGCTCTGCGCCATCTCATAAACAGTGACACTGTAGCCATAAGAAGCCATGCGGTACGCGCAGGCAAGGCCGCTCAGCCCCGCGCCGATCACCGCCGCCTTCTGCGGTTTCTTCAAAATGGTATAACGGGCCGGTTTTTGTTTTGCCGTATGCTCGACACAGCTCTGCTCCAGCGCCTTCAGATCGACACTGTGGTCTCCCGTCCGCCGGCCGCGGACACAGCTCTTCATGCAGTCTCCCGGACAGATTTTTGAGACAATGCCCGGAAAAATCATGCTTTCACGCCCAGATATCCGTATCTCCTGAGGGTCTCCGCCAGCGTATCCTTCTCCGGATCGAAAAGAATGGATTTGGTAACTCCATTGATCGTCAGGTATACTCGTTTCAGTTCCATGCTTTGTCTCCTTTCTTCCTGCTTTCCAATAAACTTTCCTGACCGCACCGCATAAGCAGCGCCTGTATTTGTGCATTTTCATTGCGTTAAATATAACATCCCCTGTTTTTTCTGTCAACTTATACTCAAAATCTGCATTCGGTTCTGCTGTTTTTTGGTATTTGTTCAAACATTGCTATCCCGCGGGATGGTTTCTCCTGATTTCTTTTGACACCGGCATGATTTTGTGGCATGATTAAATTAATTACATGATGCCAGGGTCGAAAGGTCATGCGTTCCATGTTCACATGGAAAAGCATGACACTGAGACCCCAAAAACAC
>CANQAR010000033.1 GCA_947588845.1 uncultured Lachnospiraceae bacterium | reverse complement strand
TCGAGGGGCGGCGTCTCGAAAAAGCTGTTTGAGGTATTCAGCTATTTCGTCGGAAATCTGACCGCCGGAATCCCGTGTGCGGTCGTCATCACCTGCCTGTTCTTCGGAGCGATTTCCGGCTCGGCGCCCGCGACAGTCGCAGCCGTCGGAAGCATGACAATTCCGCTGATGCTCGAGATGGGCTATGACAAGCGGTTCAGCGTTGCTCTTGTCGCTGTGGCGGGCGGTCTCGGCGTCATCATACCTCCGAGCATCCCGTTCATCCTGTATGCGCAGGCCACGGGAGCGTCTGTCAGCAGCATGTTCATCGCCGGCATCATCCCCGGCATTCTGATCGCCGCGATTCTGATGGGCTACGCCTACTACCACTGCAAACGGTACGGCGAGGACAAGGAGAAAATCCGCGCGATTGTCGGCGAGCTCCACAGCAGAGGCTTTGGAAAAGTGTTCTTCTCCAGCTTCTTCGCGCTGCTGACACCGGTGATCATCCTCGGCTGCATCTACTCCGGCGTCACCTCGCCGACAGAGGCCGCCGTGATCGCCGTGTTCTACTCCCTGATCATCAGTATGTTTGTCTACCGGACACTGAAACCGAAAGATCTGATCGATGTGCTCCGCGAAGCAGTGCGCACCTTCTGTCCGATTCTTTTCATCCTGGCGGCATCCGTCGCGTTCTCCAGGATCCTGACGCTGATGCATGTGCCGCAGACCGTGTCCGCATGGATGACCGGCGCATTCACAACGCGGTTCACGATTCTTCTCGTGATTAATCTGCTGCTTCTCGTGGTCGGCATGGTCATGGACACCAGCCCGGCGATTTTGATCCTCGCTCCGATTCTGATGCCGATCGTCGCGTCGTTTGGCGTGGACGCCGTTCACTTCGGAATCATCATGGTCGTCAACCTCGCAATCGGCTTTGTGACACCGCCGATCGGCGTCAATCTGTTTGTCGCAAGTTCCATGTCGAAGGTACCCGTCATGCAGATCGCGAAAAAGGCCATGCCGATGATCGCGCTGTTCATGGTCGCGCTGCTGCTGATCACATACATTCCGCAGATCAGCTTATTACTGGTATAGGAGGGATGCAGGCATGAAAAAAACAATACTTTTACTGACAATGCTTCTGGCATCCGCCTTCTGTCTTACCGGCTGCCAGGAAAAAGGACAGACATACGCCTGGGTACTGGCTACGGCCAGCCCGGAAGATACCGTCACACAGATCTACGCGGAGAAATTCGCTGAGGAAGTCAACCGCCTCTCGGACGGTGAACTGAGCATCGAAGTCTACGCGAACAGTTCGCTTGGCGGCGACACCGAACTCCTTGAGAGCGTCATGTGCGGGGATATCCCGTTCGTCGTTCAGAATACGGCTCCGCAGGTCAGCTACCTGCCGCGTCTCTGCCTCTTCGATCTCCCGTGCGTGTTCGGGGAGATCACTGAACTGCACAAGGTACTGGACAATGAAGAATTTATGAAAAAGATCAATGAGATCTATGCGGAAAAAGGCATTGCGCTGCTCGGCATGAGCGACCAGAACTTCCGTGTCATGACCTCAAACAAGAATATTGAAAAACTGAGTGATTTTTCAGGCGTCAAGATCCGCACGATGGAGAATTCCTACCACATGGCGTTCTGGTCGGCGATCGGCGCGAACCCGACCCCGATGGCGTTCTCCGAAGTGTACATCGGCCTGCAGCAGAACACGATTGATGCGCAGGAAAATCCGTATGAGGTCGTCGTCTCCAACAAATTCTATGAACAGCAGGACTATGTCGTCCAGACAAACCATCTGCCGCATCTGCTGAGCCTGATCACAAACCAGGAATTCCTGCAGAATCTTCCGCAGGAACAGCAGGATATCATCGCTGAAGCCGCCTCGATTGCCCGCGACTACTCCCGCGAGCAGGCGCTTTCCCGCGCAAATGACCGTATCGCCATCTGCGAGGAAGGCGGCGCGCAGATCGTGGAGCTCTCCGATGAGCTGAGAAAACAGATGCGCGAGGCTTCTGCGGATCTCTACGAGGATATCCGCAAAGTGGTTGCGGATGACGAACTCTATTCCATGTATACCGGACAGACGGCAGCTCCTGCCTCCACAGACGGGGAATAGAATAACAGGCCTGATAATACAATCGCAAGGGGCAGGATATCTGTGAAAGACCTTCAGGAAACTTCCGCAGATATCCTGCCCCTGCGGCATTCTCTTTTCCTGTTCTATAAAAATTTTATAAAACCTTTTTTGTTCATAAATCATTCATATTTGGGTGGTAAAGTTTCCTAATTACAAGGAGGTATTGAAGAAATGAAAAAGAAAAGGAAAACCCGTAAACTGCTTCTGGTTTTGCTGATCATCCTGCTTCTGCTGGCAGCACTGGCCGCAGTATTTACCCTGACCAGAAAAAAAGAAGGCTCGGCACTTCTCCCATCCAACATCACAACGGAGCAGGCACATATCGGCACGATCAGGCTGACAACAGAAGGAAACGGATTTATCGAGCCCGCGGACGATGTGCTTGTTTCCTCTGATTACACAATGAAGATTGACACCGTAGAGGTCGAAAACGGCGATATCGTCGCCGCAGGAGATGTGATCGCGACAGTCGATCCGGATTCCCTCGACGAACAGATTTCCCTGCTTGAGAACCAGCTCTCGGAGATCAACTCTTCCATTTCCAGCCTTGACGACTCTGGCTCATCCGATCTGACTTCCCCTGTCACCGGCCGTGTAAAGAGGATTTTTGCGCGCCCGGATGAGTATCTGGAGGACGTCGTTGCGGATCACGGCGGACTCATGGAAATTTCCGCTGACGGAAAGCTGAAGATTGTCATCAGCTCTGACCAGAATCTAAAACCAGGGGACGAAGTGACGGTCTCCTTTTTGAGTTACGAAGTGGATGGAACCATCCAGTCTGCTGATCACGGAGAATATACAATCATCATTGAAGACAGTTCCAGCTATCAGGTAGATACCGAAGCGACTGTCACGGACGAAAAAGGCGTCCTGCTTGGAACCGGTTATCTTGCGTCCAATCATCCGTACCTGGTTGACGGAACCTACGGTATTGTGGATGAGATCACCGTGGATATCGGAGATCATGTAGATGCCGGCGCCACGCTGCTGACACGGCGCAATTATACTTACAATGGTACATATCTGAATCTGCTTGAAAGCCGCCAGGAAGTGATGGAGGATCTTCAGGATCTGCGCACACTGCAGCGTTCTCCCAGAATTACCGCCGGAGGGGACGGTATCATATCCGATCTCGCTCTTATGGAGCAGACAGCTGTCGCGGAGGATTCTCCGATGTACCGCCTGATCTCCACCGACCGTTTCTGGCTGAAGGCTGAGATTGACGAACTTGACATCGCAGGCGTCGCCGCGGGACAGAGCGCATCGATCGTGTTTGACGCTTTCGACACGGAAACTTACGAAGGTACGGTCGAGAAAGTATCCGCTCTCGGCACCAACACCGGCGGCGTGACCAGATACACCGTCACCATCTCGGTTCCCGGCATGGAAAAACTGAAGACTTCTATGAGCGCGACAGCGACTATCGTCACGGATCAGCATGACAACGCACTGATCGTACCCGTGGATGCCGTACAGACAGACGACGGACAGAATTATGTAACCGTCGTGGAAGGCGAGGAGCAGAGAGCGGTTCCCGTCACGCTCGGTCTTGTCAACAACACGGAAGCCGAGATTCTGGATGGACTCTCGGAAGGAGATACCGTCACAGTCGTAGGAAAGACGGATTTCGAAAAAATGATGGATATGATGGAACAGAGCCGCGCTGAATTCCGGGGAGGTGACAACTGATATGATTGAACTGCATGATATCAGGAAAATCTATCAGCTCGGCGACGAGGAAGTGCATGCGCTCGACGGTGTGACGCTCACGATCCGGGATCACGAGTTTGTCGCGATTATCGGCGCTTCCGGAAGCGGCAAATCCACTCTGATGAACATTATCGGCTGCCTTGACACAGCGGATGAAGGGACCTACATGATCGATGGGCAGGAGGTTTCCGACCTTTCCGAGCGCCAACAGAGTATTCTGCGCAACCGCAAGATCGGTTTCATCTTTCAGCAGTTTAATCTTCTGCCGAAGCTGACCGCCTACGAGAACGTGGAGCTTCCGCTGATCTATCAGGGTGTCTCCGCCCATGAGCGGAAGGAGCGTGTCCTTGAGGCGCTGACAAAAGTGGATCTTGCTCACCGGGTGCATCACCGCCCGAATCAGCTCTCCGGAGGCCAGCAGCAGCGCGTGGCTGTCGCGCGGGCGCTCGTCACCCGACCGTCACTGATTCTCGCCGACGAGCCGACCGGCAACCTGGACTCCCACTCAACAAAGGATATCATGAATCTTCTGCAGGACCTGCACAAGCAGGGCAACACGCTCGTCCTGATCACACATGATAATGAAATCGCGGCCCAGGCGCCCAGGCGGGTGCGTCTTTTTGACGGGCGCATCATATCGGACAGCGCCGCGGACACTCCGGACAGTATGCAAAACTCAGTCAGTCCTGGAAATAATCCGGACAGCGGACAGGATTCAGACAGTTCTGCGGGCAGACCTGAGCGTCTGTCAGATTCAGACATTCAGCAGAACCCGGACAGTTCCTTAGATACCCCTGACCATTTGTCAAATCAGGACAGCACGGCGGCAGCTGATCCTCTTTCCGAGCGGACAGCAGCTGCGGAAAACCGATCCGCGGAACAACCGCAGGCTTCTCCCCGCTCCCGCAGCCATGAATCATCTGAAAACAGAAACGGAGGTGACGCGCAATGAAATTTTCACAGGCAGGAAAAATGGCCGTCGCCGCCGTTCTCTCCAACAAGCTGCGTTCCTTTCTGACCATGCTCGGCATCATCATCGGAGTCATGGCAGTCACGCTGCTGATCTCCCTTGTGCAGGGCGCGACCAACACGGTAACGGAATCGCTCGACGACCTCGGCGGCGACCAGCTCGTCGTCTCTGTCACCAATACCTCCAAGCGGCTGACGCTCAATGAGGTGGAAGCGCTTGCGGAACTGGACGGCATTGACCGTGTCTCTCCCACCTTAAGCGGCAGGGGAACGGCACGCGCCGACGGCAATTCGTCTGACGTTACGATCACCGGGATCACAGCCTCCTACGACGCAGTGCAGGGTATGACCCTTGCATCGGGGCGCAGCATCAGCCAGACAGACGTTGACTACCGGCTGAATGTCTGCATCATCGGCCCGACCGTTTCCAAAGATCTGTTCGGAGAAAATGCCGACGCAATCGGACGCACGCTCCGCCTCTCCGGCCGGGATTACCGTATTGTCGGCGTTCTTGAGGAAGCGCAGGAAACCATGTTCGGAAGCAGCAACACGGAGGTCCGTCTCCCGTTTACAAACGCACAGCGCCTGCTCTCTTCCGTCAATGTCAGTAATTTCTACGTGTCTGTCAGCGAGGACGCATCGACAGACGATGCCGAGGTCACGCTCGACCGGGCCATGATGGCCAAATACGGCGATGACGACAGCTACAGCATCGTCAACCTCACAGACATCATGGATACGATCAACAGCGTCATGGCCACGATGGAACTTCTGCTCGGAGCGATTGCCGGAATCTCCCTGCTGGTCGGCGGTATCGGCATTATGAATATCATGCTCGTCTCCGTCACGGAGCGTACCCGCGAGATCGGTATCCGCAAGGCGATCGGCGCACAGCGCACCGACATCATTGTGCAGTTTATGATCGAATCCGTCATCCTCTCCCTGACCGGAGGCGTGATCGGCATGATCATCAGCCAGGGCGTCCTTACGACGATCAATACGCTGTATCCTGACTACCATTTCGCAATCACAGGCGGCACGGCGGTCGTCGCGCTTGGATTCTCTTTCATGGTCGGCGTCGTTTTCGGCATCTATCCGGCGAACAAGGCCGCGAAGCTGAAACCGATCAATGCACTGCGGTACGAATAAACGCAAGGAAGGAATTGCTATGAAATCTGCAAAAAAACTGCCCATACTGCTTGCGGCACTGTTTCTGTCTGCCGGGCTGCTGACAGGAAGCTGCATTACAGCTTCGGCTGCCGCTCAGGTTCCAAAAAAGATCCGTATTCAGCCAAATTCGGCCTATGAAACTTTCGAGATGTCTCTTTCTGAGCCCACAGACAAGATCAGGAATATCAAAACTTCCAGTGCCAATCTGAAAGCAAAAGAAACCAGAATCGATATCCATGTGGATGCTGATGGCAGGACGACCCGCAATATAAGAGCCATTTCACTGTATACAGCGGCCGAAGGCAAATACACCGTGTCCTTTGACATTACAGACGCTGACAATATCAGAAAGGCCCACAAAAAGGTCATCGTCTACGCATATTCAGATCCTGCGTTCAAAGAAATAACTCTCGATGGAAAAATGATGTTCGGAGGCATCACTGAAAAAGCCTCCGGCAGACTTAAAGTCACCCTGAACAGCGGTTATAAACTGAAAAAAATTGAAACTGGAAAATACGTCAAAACGACAGGCGATGATGGGAAGTCTATCGACAGCAGCATGAAATACACAAAGATCAAAAATAATTCAAAGATCACCTTCAGCAAGGTTCCATATGAAAGTTCTCAGGAAAACGGTTCTCTCAGCCAGGAAGGAAATAAGGACCTGTACCAGTATCCAAAATATTATGGTAAGTACTGGAGCAAAAATCTCTTTGCCAGAACAGAGGTGCGCATCACATATATTGACAAGTATACGAAAGACACCGTTACTTCTGTTTATTATTTCCACAGGCTGATCAGTTAACCGGTTCCGCCGTTTTCAGGCTTTGACCAGAACGGCGGACCGCGTTAGCAGCTATTTTCCTTACACGAGCCTGCACATGGTAATCCCCCGGAAACTGCTCCGGGGGTATTTCTGTTTAGTCCAGTCCGTTTATCCCGACCGGGCATTATCAATCCCGGTATCAATGACAGAATTTATCTAAATTATTTTGTCCCGCATATTATGGCATTCTGAATATTCTCCACGGCGCACACGGCATAGACGCTTACCAAACAATATACTCCGGGGCCACATACTTCGTCAGCCAGATTCCGTTATGCGAGAGATAAAACTTAATTCCATCGTCGTACATTCTCTTTGCGTCCACAATCAGAACCTGCGGCTTCCCGTGGCGCCTGCCGACCTTGACCGCCGTGTCCTGATCAAGCGAAAAATGAACATACAGCCGGCTCATGGATCTGATTCCCTGCTCTTTGATACTGTCGATGAACCTTATCGCCGTGCCGTGATACAGCACATCCGGGGGACATTTCTCCTCCAGCTCTACGTCAACCGGAATACTGTGTCCCTGATTCGCCCGGATCAGCCGCTTATCTTCGCTGAATGAATAACGTCCTTTTTTATCCTCTGCGACGATCTCCTCCAGCAGCTCCATATCGATCTCCCTGCCGGAATGATTGATTCCGGGAATCAGTTCGTCCACATCCGCCCAGCCATGCTCGTCCAGCGTAATACCAATCACCCAGGGCTTATGCCGCAGAATCAAACTCAGAAATCTGCTCAAACTCGTTTTATTCGCAGCGTTTTTATTCATTGTTTCTCCCCCCTGTTCTCATTCACCGGCCTGGTTCTCTGTTTCTTCCATAACTTTAACAAAATTATTTTCAAAATCAGCCTTGCTGTACGTATGGGTCTCAGAAAACAGATATTGTTCCAGTTTTTCAATTCCAAATAATTTCTTTTCTGTTTTAGCCCGATTCAAAAAATATCCGTAAGTTTCATCACGCCCTTCGGAAGGCGGAATTCTTTCCTGTTTTTCAGAATTATACACCAGAATATACTGGATATACCTTCGGATATATTCAAAATCAGGCAGAATCTTCAATTCAAGCAGCATAATCAGGCTGTCATAAAGCTTCCGATAAATTTCACCGGAATTAATCGAACCGTTTTTAAATTCTATAAAATACCATTTTTCTTCCGGAGAAATATAAAGAGCGTCATTTGACTTCGGTACACCTCTCCAGCCTTTTCCCCTTGCATATTCATTGGGTATTTTATCAAAGTCTACTACTTTTAATTGACTTCTGCACATTTCCTGATGGTTCGTATCATCGCGGGAAGCCTTTTTCAGAGTACAGACATGCCTCTTTAACAGATCTGGCAGTCCTCTGATAACATCTTCTGTCATATAAACTCCTTTAATTATTATTTAGCTCGTACCGCAGAGAATCAAGCATCTGAACAGGAGATGCCATTTTTTTATAGATCAGATCAATGTTGTCTGTCACATTATTTATTTTTATCTGACCTTCTTCAACATCTGATAAGTAATAATTCACCTTTTCACCTGTTCCATATTTAACAGAAAACAGATTAATCGCATCCAGGAAATATGGGCTGTGTGTGGTCACTACAATTGACAAATCAAAAGCTTTCTGCAGCAGCACAATGAGTTCCGCATAAACAACCTGCCATTCAGGATGCAGATGAATTTCAGGCTCATCAAGAATCAGCATATCACGATCGTTGAGTTTCCCTTTTTCTATCAGCATTTTCAGAATAAGAAATGACTTTAATCCGGTAGACAGGTTATTTACAGAAACCGGTTTTTTGAGATTCTCCAGTTCCAGATAATATTCATTTGACTGTTTCTCTACTATATTTCCGGCTATGACAGAACCAAGTCTCTGGCATATTTCCGTAAGCTTTCTTTTGGAAAGTACAGACTCTATTACACCATCCATCATATCATCATACTTATTTGTACGCGAAATCAGCAATTCCAGCAGAAAATGCTCAGAGGCACTGGAAAATTCCTGGGAAAAAAGCAAACTATAATCAGATACCTTGTCAATAACAAAAGGATCTTCGATATAGACCGCTTTATTTGACAAATTCATATCCGACACATAGCCCGAACAGGAATCATCTTCAAAAATCAAGCCCAGATGTTTCTGCTTTATTGAAAGATTAATTCTGGCCGCTGCCTCAGGTACATTCAATGAATTGATCTGATTTGAAAAAACATGTCTAAAATATCGGGTTATAATTTCAAGAGCAACATCTGTTTCCGGAATTTTATAGATTTCCTTAATAGAATGTGCCATACCCTCAGCAATAACTGAAAAATCCTTCTCAGATTTTACACATTCGTGTATATTCTTCAGGATAGAACTGACTAATTCATCTGTCTGATCATAATTCCAGCTTCCGTTTTTCCAGAAAAGTTCATTTTCTCTGCTGATTTGTTCGCGAATGCCTTTTTTCAACACACGAGAATTCTCATAGCTTTTTATTAATTTATATCTATCGTTTTCTTCCAGTAAGCTGCTGCATATTGTCCTGATTCCTTCAATTTTTTTGTCTATAATCTTTTCCTGCATATCTGAAACAGAATTAACGACCGCAAACAATATTTTTCCAACAGTACTTTTTCCTGTATTATTTTCTCCGGCTATGACCGTAATACCATTTAATATAATATCAGCACTCTCAATTCCCGCAAAATTCTTTATGTTAAGTCTCATGAGATTCCTTTCAAAAAATGTAAAAATAATTGAGTCCTCAAAAATTTTAATTCACAAAATAATTATAGCAAAAATTTTTCACGCTGACAATAACAAAGCACGCAGATTTTTAAACTATTTTATGAACTGCAACTAAATCATCTCACTACCTGTCCCCCGTAGACCCACGGTACACCGGCGTCGTTTCCGTATAGACTGTGCGGTAATCCAGATCCGGATTCTGGATGCGCGACAAAAGCAGCCCGGCTGCGGATTTTCCCATAATCTCGCCGTGGATACGGACTGTTGTGAGAGAAGGACTGATAATCGTCGACTCCGGAGAATCCTCGAACCCACACAGATATATGTCATCCGGAACAGAAATTCCAAGTTTTCTGAGGATTCTCAGAACACAAAAAGCGACCTGATCATTTGCACACAGAAATACATCCGGCAGTTTTTTCAGATTCCCAAGTTTCCCGGTAAGATAGCTCTGGTAATCCTGGCTGGTTTTCTCTTCTGCGTCCCGGTACCCCGTAATGCACCATTCCTTCTTATACGGGAGATCAAGCAGAATGAACGCATCCAGACAGGCCAGATACCTCTCCCGAAAAGACTGGCTATAGTTTGTCTCTCCGATGAAGCCGATTTTTCTCTTTCCTCTCCGAACCATCTCCTCTACCAGAGCCTGAATGCCAAGACGGTTATCCATCAGCAGCCGGTCCGCTTTTGGTGCGTCATGACAGCACGAAGCCGGGGCATCCACAAACAAAACGGGAAGCCCCAGCTCACAGAGCATATCACAGTATGAACGGTCGAACATCTCAAAACAGATAATTCCCGCCGTGTCTTTCCGGCTGAAAGAGTGCGGAAGGTACAGTCTTTTCACCTCATCTTCTCCAACCATGTAAATCGCAAACCCATATCCATTTCGGAGAAGCTCATTTTGAAATTTATCGAACATCGCAGACGAAAAACGTTTTGATCCTGGCATCGTCGTGGTAAACATCGCGATCATGCCGCGTGAGGCCGGGGGGCAGGAAAGATCTGACTTTCTGATATCTTCGGCAAAGCCGTTTTCTGTAAAATATTCTCCCAGGCGCGCTGTCCCCGTTTTCGCGGAGATCATCTCCTCAGGCAGGGATTTTTCTTCCTCTCCGGAATCCTCCTTTTTCACATAGGAAAACTGCTTATACCCCAGTTCTATCGCTTTTTTCAAAACCTTTTCGCGTGTAGCGTCCGAGAGACCCCCCGTATCGTTGACCGCCTTGGATACCGTGTTCCGTGAAAGTTTAAGCGCGTCCGCAATATCCTGCATCGTAACCTTTCCTGCCATACCTGCTCCTTCCTCCTCATGAACCAATTTGCTGCCCGCCAATTATGCGAACAGGCTGACTTTTTTGTTTCTAATATTTCTTTAATTCAACTTTTATTTCATGAAACGTTATATATTTATGTGGAATCTTATCATTTATTTACTTTTTTGTCAATGAATTTTTCATAGAAACGCTCATTTTTATCTGTTTTTTACAAAATCAGGCTGTTGATTTTGTGTATTTTATATGAAACGTTTCATTATTTTATTGGATTTTGCTTTACATATACGAAACATTATTATATAATCATTTCATGAAATATCTTTTTATTTTCATTATCCGGAATTTAATCTGCAGAGATTCCTGTCTGCAGCACTTATCATAGACGAAAGCCCGGCGATTCTTTTTCTCCGGACTTTCCGAAATTTTCAGAAAGGACGTTA
The DNA here is from genome assembly GCA_947588845.1 of uncultured Lachnospiraceae bacterium. Taxonomy (GTDB): domain Bacteria; phylum Bacillota; class Clostridia; order Lachnospirales; family Lachnospiraceae; genus Choladousia. The sequence goes on along the minus strand of CANQAR010000033.1, from coordinate 28,180 downwards.
TTGTTCACTCCGACGTATCAACGCTTCGCGATGCACAGAAATGCTACGCCCTCACAACATTTCGCGCTTCAGACCTAGAATTCAGCAGAGGTGTGAACTGTAACGAAAGGACATTTATATGAGAAAAAAAAGTTCTGCTCCCACGATGAAAGACGTTGCGCAGGAAGCGGGCGTTGCTCTTGGCACTGTCTCCAAAGTGATCAACGGGATTCCTGTCGGGGAATCTTACCGAATCCGCGTGGAGGCCGCAATCAGCAAACTGCATTACCAGGTGAACAGCTATGCCCAGGGGCTCAAGGCAAACAAGACCTACACTGTCGCCGTGCTTATTCCGAACACGAAAGATCCCTATTTCGCAAGACTGACAAATCTGATTAATCTGTCTTTGACCAAAAGAAAGTACCGCATGCTGCTCTGCTGTACAGATTCCGATCTCTCCTTTGAACAGGAGTATATCACCATGGCGCAGCAGAATAAAGTGGACGGCATCATCGGGCTGACTTACAATCCCAATCTTCTGATCAACCCCGATACTCCTTTTGTGTCCATCGACCGGATCATGGGAGCGAATATCCCCTGCGTGACTTGTGATAATTTCATGGGCGGACAGCTGGCAGCCGAGAAACTGGCGGATCTGGGCTGCCGGAATGTTGCCTTTCTGCGCACCGGTTCCTCGCTCACGAATGAACCAAACAAGCGCAAGGCCGGTTTCGAAAACGGCTGTCTTGCGCGAAATCTTCATTATGAAACGAAAATTCTGGAAGATGATGATCTGATCGAAGAATTTGAAACGTTTTTGCGGGAGCGCATGCAAAACGGGCGTCTGGAATTTGACGGTATTTTCTGCTCCACGGATCTGCTCGCTTACCGCATAATACAAATACTGAACAAACTGAGCGTAAAAGTACCGGAGGACGTCCAGATCATCGGCTTCGACGGCGTGCGGCTCTTTGGAGATCTCGATTACATCTGCTCCACGATTGTTCAGCCGGTAAGCGATATCGCGGAAATGTGCGTCCAGATCCTTCTGCAGGATACTCTGACCGCGCGGCCTCCTCTGATCTGCCTCCCCGTCTCCTACGCGGCCGGCGGAACCACAAAAGAACCTCCGGAAAGACCGGAATCTCTCTCAGGATAACTGAAAAAACGAACCTGATAAAACAACCCGCTAAAACAACGGAGGAGGGCACCGGGAAAATTAACCCTCCACCCGCAGCATCCGGTAGCCGATGCCGATGTGTGTCTGGATATACTGCTTCGCCTCCGGACCGCCCTCCAGCTTTCTGCGCAACGTCGCCATAAACACGCGCAGAGAAGCAACGTCATTCTCCCAGCTGCTCCCCCAGATCTCCTGCGTGATGTACGTGTGCGTCAAAACCTTTCCTATATTCCGGGAAAGCAGACAGAGCAGCTTATACTCGATCGGCGTCAGATGCAGCTCCGTTCCCGAGAGCCAGGCGCACCCGGCCGCATAGTCGATCTTCAGATCCCCGTTTTCAAAAACCGATTCATTTTTCCCGTCCTGCCGCATAAGCGCGAAATGGCGCTGCGTCACACGCAGTCTCGCCAGCAGTTCTTCCACGGAAAACGGCTTTGTCAGATAATCGTCCGCCCCCGCGTCCAGCGCGTCGATCTTGTCCGTGTCCTCGCTTCTGGCGCTGATCACGATAATCGGCGTGTTCGACCATGTGCGGACTTTCTTTATGACTTCCACCCCGTCCATATCCGGAAGACCGAGATCCAGAAAGATCACATCCGGGTTATGTGAAGTCACCTGCAGAATCGCGGTCTCCCCGTTTTCCGCGGTAAGATAACGGTAATCGTGCGCCTTCAGTGTCGTTGTAATCAGATTGCGGACCGGCGCGTCGTCCTCCACCACAAGCACAAGTAATTTATTCATGAAGCTTTACCTCCCTGATCGGCAGAGTAAATGTGAAGACGGATCCATGCGGCTCCGCGTCCGACACATGGATCTTCCCGCCATGCGTATCTATAATGGACCTGCACAGCGCAAGTCCGAGTCCCATACTGCGGCGGTCGTCTCTCACCGGGTGCTCTCCCGTATAAAACAATTCAAAAATATGCGGCTTCATCTCATCCGGAATACCGGGGCCGTCGTCCGCAACGCTGACCACAGCCATATGTTTTTCTTCCTGCACGGAAATTTTAATCGCGGATCCCTTCTGTGTATATTTAATGGCATTGTTCACAAGATTGATAATGACCTGCACAATGAGTTTCGCATCCATCTGAACCAGCAGCAGCTCGTTTTCATTCTGCACGGTGATCATATGCTCCGACTTCCTTCGGTCAATATGCCGAAGCGCTTCCGCGATGACTTCATCCATAAGCTCCGTGGTCTGATGGAGCTTCACTCCCTGTCCTTCCATCCGGGTAACCGAGAGCAGATTCTCGACCAGATTGATCAGCCACATGGAATCGTCGTAAATATCCGTGTAGAGCTGCTGTTTTGTCGCTTCATCAAACTCCGCTCCGTTTGTCATCAGATTGCTCGCATTGCCGGAGATGGACGTCAGCGGAGTCCGCAGATCGTGGGAAATCGTGCGCAGAAGGTTTGCGCGGAGCTGCTCGTTCTGCGCAAGCACGGCGGCAGCCTCTTTCTCACGCGCATTCTTCTCATTCTCCATCGCCAGCGCGCACTCCCCCAGAATCGACATCAGAATCCCGTTCTCAAACGCGTCGACCGGATCGTCCTTCACGTCGATGCCCGCCACGCCATAGAGTACCCCTCCAAGGCGGATCGGATAGTACATCTTTCCGTCCGTGTCTTTCTCCTCCAGGAGCTTTTCCAGATCACAGCTCTCAGGAAGATAGACGGACACGTTCCTTCCTGTCAGCTTGGAGAGCTGATCCGCCGCCGCATGGACGATCGCTTCCCTGCCCTGCGCATGCTGCAGCGACTGATTTGTATCAAGCAGGAGTTTCGTCCGATAGGCATTCCTTGCTGACTGATACGCAAGATTTTTCATTCTTGCTGCCAGCGTTCCGGTGAGAAGCGACGCCAGAAGCATGATGAGAAAAGTCATCGGATAGCCGATATCATAGGCAAACAGCGTATATCTCGGATCTGTAAACAGGTAATTAAAAACAAAGACGCTGGCTACAGAATCCAGGACGCCGTAAATCATATTCCTTGTCACAACAGACGTGATCAGAACCCCAAGAATATATACGGTGATGATATTTGCGTCTGTAAGTCCCAGTTCATAAAACAGCAGACTCAGGCCTGTAGCCGCAGTCAGAGACAGAATGCTCTTTATTGTATCCCGCAGTGTAAAAACCGGTTTGTCCGGACGTTCCCGCCGTACACGGTAGCTGGCATCCGGTATAATATAAATTTCAATGTTCGGCGCGCAGGCAATCAGCTTGTCGGTCAGCATTCTCTGCCCCGGGAAACGTCTTCCTGCTGCGTTGCTCCGGCCGATTACAATCTTCGTCACACCATTGAGTCTCGCAAACTCGGCAATCTGAAAAGAGATGTCGTCCCCGACCACATGCTCCGTGACAGCGCCCAGTTCCTGCGCCAGCCTGGTATTCGCCTGCAGGCGCGCACGGTCCTCATTTCCGGCCGACGCGAACTTCGGCGTCTCCACAAAAAGCGCGGTCAGAGTCCCCTGATATGCCTGCGCCATCCGTGCCGCCGTACGAATGATCTTTGCGTTGGAAGGCGCGGAGGACAGACAGATCAGGATATGCTCTCCGGGCTGATTCCCGGACTTACCTTCCGTCTGCACGCTGCCCTGCACTGTCTCCGCCTGTTTCCCGTTCATGCTCCGCTCCTTACTTTATAGCCTTTTGTTTCCCTGCCGGGGCAGCGCCGTCCGGAAACCCTGTTCCGCGGGGACGCCCATGCACTTTTTTCTCCCGGTCTTCTGTTCTGGTCTTCTGTCATCTTTCCAGCGGTCACGGGCACTCGCTTTCCGGAAATTTTCTCCTGCCCACCGGCTTCTCCCGTCATGCCTCTCTCCAGAAAATCCGGGGAAGTTTCCATTGCAGACATCTGCCACTCAAAAATGCCGTTCCACAAAAAGCCCTCTCCCGCTTCAGCATTTTTATACGACTCATTATCTTCGCGAACAGTATACCACATTTCCGAATCCCTGGACAGATTCTGTTCCAGAAATCCTGCTCCCCTGCTCACCGCAATATATCCCGCGGCAGCGCAGAATAAAAATACCATTATCAGATAAACATCCGTCATATCAAACACCTCCCTGCACAAATCATTTCATATTCAAGACACCTCCGCGAGTTCCGACACAAAATTCAGTTCAAGACTCACTCGCGAGTTTTTTCCGTCCGTCACTCCGCCCTGCGTCATATCAGATGCGGAAATATTTCTGCACTTTCCGCTGGTTCCCAAGAATCAGCACCGTCATCCCTTCCTCAAAACACGTTTGCGGCGTAATATCCAGATCCAGCTTCCCGCCCCTTTCTCTGCGGATCCCCATAACGTTCATGCCGTATTTCTTTCGGATCTCCAGTTCCCCGATCGTCCTGCCAAACCAGTTCTTTGGAACCTCAATCTCATACACCGCGTATTCTTCGCTGAGTTCTATGTAGTCCAGAATATGATCCGAAGTGTACCGGATCGCCGTCCACGACGCAAGCTGCTTTTCCGGATAGACAATCTCATCCGCTCCGTTTCGCAGAAGGAATTTCGCGTGGACATCACGGGCTGCCCTCGACACTACCAGCTTCGCCCCCAGTTCCTTTACAAGGGATGTCGTTTCCAGAGAACTCTGAAAATCATCTCCGATTGCGACGATGCAGACATCGAAATCCCGCACCCCCAGAGTTTCCAGAAACATGCGATCCGTACTGTCTCCGATCTGCGCGTTTGTCACATAGGGAAGCGCCTGGTTCACACGCTCCTCCGATTTATCCACCGCCAGCACCTGATGTTTTAGTTCGTTCAGCTCCTGCGCGATGTGTCTTCCAAATCTTCCAAGTCCAATCAATAATACTGTTTTCATAACATTTCTCCTTTTGTTAATCTAACGTTTTTCGTTTTTCCGATCCTGGCACGCATAAACTTTATCCTGCAGGAACTTTTTTATTACTGTTCTTCACTCCTCTGCATGTCATGGCAGCGTCGGCCCTTTTCTGCCGCAATGCCGCTCTATCTCACCGTAATTTTCTTCTTCGGAAAGCATAGTACCCAACTTTCCGTAAACTTTTCCCCCGCAAACTCTGTACCGCTCTATCCCACTGTAATCTTCTCTTTCGGAAAACGCAGCGCCGTGCTGCGTGTCTCCGACACGGCCGCAAAGATCAGTGTCAGTCCTCCAACCCGCCCGAAAAACATCAGCAGAATCAAGATAAGTCTGGACGCCGCGCACAACTGTGTGGTAATTCCGAGCGTCAGTCCGACCGTTCCGATTGCCGACGCCGTCTCAAAAAGCGTCGTCAGCAGCGGAAGCTGTTCTATATAGCTGATGACGGCCGCCCCTGTCAGAAACAAAGTAAGATACATCAAAAGGATGGCCGCTGCGCTGCTGATACTTTCCGTCGAAATCCTCCGTCCGAAAAAGTGTGCTGACTCCTGCCGGCGGAACACGGCAATCGCTGTAGCCGCCAGCACCGCCGCCGTAGTTGTCTTCATGCCTCCGGCTGTCGAGCCGGGAGAACCTCCGATCAGCATCAGCAGAATCATCAGCAGTTTTCCCGTATCGTGCAGTTTGGCAAGATCCGCCGTGTTAAACCCGGCCGTTCTCGTCGTCACCGACTGAAACAGCGATAATCTTATCCGGTCCGCAATCCCCGCCTCATTATATTCGCAGAAGAAAAAGTATATCGCCGGCAGTATGATCAGAACCGCTGTCGTACACAAAATTACCTTGCTCTGCATCTTATATTTTTTTAAATGATGCCTGTTCCGGCAAATGTCATCCCATGTCAGAAATCCGAGTCCCCCCACAACGATCAGCGCCATAATCACGGCATTTACTGCCGTACTGCCGGCAAATCCTGTCAGCGAGGAAAACGGTTCTTCTGTTCCCATCAGATCAAATCCCGCATTGCAGAATGCCGAGACTGAATGGAACAGTGCATACCAGCTCCCCCGGCCGAATCCAAACTTTCCTGCAAACACCGGCAGAAGCGCCAGAAAGCCAAGCAGCTCAATCAGCGCCACTGCCTTCAGTATGAATCCGGTCAGCCGCACAATTCCTCCCACCTGCGGAGCGGAGATCGCTTCCTGCATGGTCTGGCGCTGCATCAGGCCGATCCTGCGGCCGGAGGCGATGAAAAACAGCACCGCGACCGTGACCACACCCAGACCTCCGATCTGGATCAGCGCCAGAATCACCGCCTGGCCGAATCCGGACCAGTATGTCGCCGTATCCTGTACAACCAGACCGGTCACACAGACGGACGATGTCGCCGTAAAGAGAGCATCCTGAAAGGAAGTCCCGCCAGGCTGCCGCGTGGAAACCGGCAGCATCAGAAGAATACTTCCTAAAAGAATAACTGTCAGAAATCCAAGTATAATAATCTGAAATGAAGAAAAACGTCTTGTTTTTATCAAAGTTTTCATATTTATGCACCTCTTCTCCTTAATAATTATCACACAGAACGCATTAATTTCGTATTAGCAAGTGCGTCTCCACATTAAGATGGCATAAAGAAACCGGGGAGGATTGCCAAAGTGCGTCAAAAAGCACTTCTCTCCGGCAATCTTCCCCGGCAGTCTGTTTTTGCGGACGATGAGCCTGCAGGCATACTCAATAATTCTGCTGCAATCCAAAATCCCTTCCAAATATTTTAAACGACAGATTCAGATACAACCGCTCGTTCGGATCCTCCAGTTCAAGGGGAACCATCTCGCGGATCCGCTGCATCCGATTGATAAAGGAACTGCGGTGTATATACAGTGTTCTGGCTGTCTGCACCGCGTTCATATTACAGGACAAATATGCATACAGCGTTTGGATATAGGAAGTGCTGTGCAGTCTGTCGTAATCCCGCAGCTGTATCAAAGCCGGATGGCAGATCTGCTCAAAGATAGTTCCTCTCCCGCCGTGATCCGCCAGATAGTCCAGCGCATATGGAGCAAAAAAACGCACGGATGAGTCTGCTAAACGTCCTGTCTTCTGTTCTGTATATACAGCCTGCTGCCAGGCAAAATAAACCTTTTCAAAATCCGTAACCGTCGAAAAAGAGCGGCTGACACTCGCTTCAAAATGAATCACCCGCAAAACCTCCGCCCACTTTTCGAAACATTCAGCTCCGTCTCTTCTTCCATACAGACTTTCGTTAAAAAGGGCCACGATCTGCTCATTCAGAATAATCACATAGCTTCCCGGTATTCTGTGCTCTATCTCCGAACAGATAAACGAGCTGCTGTACATCGAGGACATCTGATTCCCCGGTGTCAGCACGATAATTCTCCATTTATCCTGTTCAAGAGCTCCCAGAGTTTTCATTACCTCATCGAACTGCCTCTTATCCGCCGGCTGCCGGGTCAGTATGGACAGCAGAAAACGGTGCGCGTCACGATACTGCCGGCTCACATTTTCAAAACTGTTGTACTGGGCATACAGTTCCTCCATAAACGGCACTGCCTGGTCAAACAGAGCCTTATAATACTCCTGATCCTCCACTTCATTTCTGAGAATAACCGACAGCCTTCCCACATAGGTTCCCTCAAAAAAGAGATTTTTGCAGACCAGAGGTTCAACCGCATTCGTCACAAACGCCTCATGCCTCTGTTCCTGCCCCGCAAAATCCGAACTTTTCTGCAGCAGCGCGATCGTCTCAGGCGTCAGGTAATTATCTGAAGTCACATACTTGTCCATATAGATGTCAGAACCTTTGCTGTACGCAATATAACGAAAATTTGTGTCCAGCAGCGCGATCGGAAGCCCCGCGATCTCGCCGGTCAGATCTATCATATCCTGAAAACTGTACTTTCTGTACAGCACATCCAGCATGGCTGTCTCCCACTCCTGAAACTTCTCCAGAATATGATTTAAAATATTAAAAGCCATCTTGCTGGACATCGGATCATTCAGAATAATCAGATCATTTTCTCCCACCGGCGGAACGCTCTCCACCTGGTCCAGGCAGATCACAATCGCGTTATGCACCCGGCCAAGACATTCTTCCAGCTGTTCCCCGTGTACCAGTACAATATGTTCATCCATATTAAAGAAAATATTATAAAACACAGGCGTCTTTACAAAGCATTTTGACGAAATCTCCATATAATCCACCTGAAAATACAACTGCATTTCATGAAACAGCAGAGCGGCGTTGAGCTTCATATCGCACCTCCATCCTAATTGCGTCGTACACAGTGTACGACATTTCCACTAAAACTTCAATCAGATTCATGGATTTTCATTCACAAAAATAAAGCATACAATTAATCAAACAGAATATGCCGGAGATCTGAAAAGCATATCCTGAATAAATGTCAGCGGAGGACCACATTATGTTAAATGCAAAAGAAAATATGCGTGAGTGTATCAAAAAAGGCGGAAAACCGGAGCGTTTCGTAAATCAGTATGAAGCCGTCCAGCTTCTTTTCGACCCGCACACAATACATGACGCTCTGTTAAAACCGGGCGATCTCCTGGTAAAGAATGCGTGGGGCGTTTACAACTCCTTCCCCGTAGGAACACCGGGACAGTTCCCTGTACAGGACGACGCGCATCTTCTGATCAAGGATATCGAGCACTGGAAAGATTATGTAACGGCTCCGTCACTCGACTTCCCGCAGGAAGAGTGGGATATGATGAAAGCAATGTATGACGGCGTGGACGGAAGCAAATCCTACAAGGCAACCTTTGTTGCTCCTGGTCTGTTTGAGCAGTGCCATCATTTCCTCCGCATCGAGGAAGCTCTGGTTAATCTGTATGAGTATCCGGATGAGATGCACGATCTGATCAAATATCTGACTGAGTGGGAACTGAAGCTTGCGGAGCTGATCTGCAAGAATCTGAAGCCGGACGCGATCTTCCACCACGACGACTGGGGCAGTGCGAACAGCACCTTCATGTCTGTAGATATGTTTGAAGATTTCTACAAAGACGCGTATAAAGAAATTTACGGGTATTACCACGATCACGGCGTTGAGCTGATCATCCATCACTCTGACAGCTATGCCGCCACGCTCGTTCCGGATATGATCGAGATCGGCATCGACGTATGGCAGGGCGCAACCTGGGCCAACGATATTCCTTCGATCATCAAGAAATATGGCGGAGACATCACGATCATGGGCGGCATCGACAACAAGTTCATGGACTTCGAAGGCTGGACCGATGAGGATACCAGAAAGGCATCCACAATGGTCATGGAAGCCTGCGGCATGAACTACTTCATCCCGTGCATCGCACAGGGCGGCCCCGGAAGCGTATTCCCGGGAGCATACCTCTCCATGTGCAACAATATCGACAAATACAATGAGGAAAAACTCGGAATGCCGATGTTCGACGGATTCCGTCTGCCGTTCCAGATTATGTTCTAAATGGATCGTAACGCAAAAGACAATTACACCGCTGCTTATTTTACGGGCAGCGGTGTTTCTTTGATTCTTTATCATAACTGTCATGCGCCAGCTCCAGAATCTGCTCCATCGTGTCTGTATCCCTTCCCAATGTAAAATCCCACTCGTCAAACTTTCTGTTCATTTTACAGTCAGCCGTTTCCCATCAAATCAAACAGCGACTGCTGCTCATACTCCTGCCGCCGCTTCAAAAAGGGAGGCGTCCGCCGCAGAGCAGTCTCCAGAAACTCATCCCGGTAAATCCAGTCCGCAAGCTCCCTCTCCTCAAGAATCAGCGGCATCCTGTCATGCACCGGGCTGACTGAACCATTCGCCGGCACCGTGATTATGACAAAGCGGTCAGCCCCCTGAAACTGATCGTAAAAACCCGCCATGAAGATCACCGGCGAGTCCTCCCGCGAAAACATGGCTTTGTTTCTGTCCCGGTCCCACTCATAAAAGTAGTGCGCCGGTACAACGCATCGTCTCCTTTGAACACTGTCACAGAACATTTTCCGCTCAAGCACCGTCTCAGCCCTGGCATTGATCACCAGACCGGCCCCTCTGTACTGAGGAAAACCCCACCGCATCCGCTCCGGCGTAAGACCCGGTCCTCTGCCGGTCAGCACAACCGCACTCCCGGAAGGATGAATATCACCCTCCCCCATCTGAAACTCCTGTTCCGCGGCACTTTTTCCGCTTCCCGTTAATCTGTTTTTTGGAGCTGTGGCATTCCTGCAGAATTTCTCCTGCATGCTTTCCGCTTCCCGCACAATCCTCCGGAACTCCTGTGCCACCGTGTCATTCACATAGTATCTTCCACACATACATATAAACTCCTCTCCTGCTGCTTCCTTTATCATTTCACACGAATGCGGAATTTTTCCCCAGCCGGCTCCCAACCAACAGCCAAAATTTTCCCCAGCCGGCATATCCGAAAAAATCAGAGAGCTCTCCGGCATCCGTCACCCAGGTTTTTTGTTTCCAAACGGCCATGCCTGCGTTGCAGGCACCACCATGAATGAAAGCCCACGGGGCGCTTCGTGCTTTCGTACTCTCGCGCCCCTCTGGTATAATCTTCCCTTCTCTCCGAAAACCCGATTGCGTCACGAATAGATCCGCCCGGACAACTCCCTCTGCAGTCTTTTCTTCATAACTGTGAAGAATATGATTGTGGTGAATACAGATCCCACGATGTCGGAGATCGTCTCGACATAAAAAATATTTTCCAGCGTTGTCACCAGCGGCAGGACAAACACGCAGACAACATACAGACTTTTTCGGAACAGTGACATCGGTATCGCTTCCTTCACCTTGCCCATAGCCGTCATTCCGTCCACCAGCGCGAACTGTATTGCGACTCCCGGCAGACCGATCGTGTATTTTCCTATGAAATCCGCGGCGAGCTTTCTCTGGCTGGGATCACTCAAAAACAGTCTTACAAATGGTTCCACTGCCGTCCTCGACACCACCATGAGGACAAGCACATACGTCAGGCACAGGAAAAACACATACTGAAAACACTGCATGATCTTCCTGTAATTGCCCGCCCCGTAATGATAGCTGAACAACGTCCCACATCCGCTGGTGATCCCCTGACCAGGGCAGCCCACCATCACCATAAAGCTCTGCACCACCGCGGAGCAGGCTATGTACGTATCGCCAAATTCCGCTCCGCCATATCTGCGAAGCTGCATGTTCAGCAGAATCAAAATCATATTATCAAATACCGTGATCACAAACGGCATGGTCCCGATTGTCAGGATCGTCCTGACGATTTTCCGGCTGTATCCTCCAAATCCAGCCCGAATCGGCATATCCTTTCTCTGCAGCGTATACATCACAAACAAAAGAGACAATATCTGAGATACGACCGTCGCCGCGGCCGCCCCGGCGATTCCCATATGAAATACATAGATAAACAGCGGATCCAGCGCTACATTGCAGAGCGCGCCGATCACGACGGAAACCATCCCCTGCTTCGCATGCCCCTGCGCAAGGATAAACTGGTTCATGCCCAGCCCGCAAAGAGAAGCAAATGTGCCGGACAGATAGATGGTCAGATATTTATCTGCAAACGGATACATGGCATCGCTGCATCCAAGCAGATAGAGCAGCGGCCTTTTCAGACCGAAAATCATCGCCATCACGCCGGCCGAAATCAGAATAAGCATGAGCAGCGCGTTGTTTATCGTCCTCTGGGCTGTCTCCCTGTCCCTTCTTCCCATGCAGATGCTCATATAAGACGATCCGCCGATCCCTACCATCGTCGCAAAAGCGGTGACCGCCGTGATCAGCGGAGCGCAGATTCCGATCGCGGCCAGCGCAAGGCTCCCGTCCCCCGGTATATTCCCTACGAAGATCCGGTCCACGATGCTGTACAGAATATTGAAAAACTGCGCCGCCATGGACGGAACTCCCAGCTGCAGTACCAGCCTGGGAATCGGTATACTGTCAAATTCCTGTTCCATCTCAAACTTCCTCCCATCTGACATCGGTCAGATACGTTTCCTTTCAAACAGATATTGCCTGTCGGCGCGTTTCATTATACTACAGTCCCAATTTAAAAAAAACCCCGCAAACGCGAAATTCACGGGGAAAGCTGTAAAGCAAATCAAATGCTGTACTGCTAATATGAGATTCTAAAATAATCCAGATATGCTTTATATCTATCCTGTGCCGTCAGACATGTGTCTCGCAGATATCCCCTCTCGCGACTCCATTCCTTCAATCCACGATAATAAAACAGCTTCAGATCTTCCTCAATGATAAACGGAACAATTTTGTATTTCAGACACTCTTTAAACATAATCAGCCGGCCAACACGCCCATTACCGTCCTGGAACGGATGTATCTTCTCAAATCTTACATGAAATTCCAGAATATCATCCAGGGATTTTTCCCCCTTCTGATGATACCAGACCAGCAGCTCTTTCATTTTCCTGCCTGCCTCTTCCGGGAGAGCCGTTTCCATTCCCCCTACTTCATTCGGCATTTTTTTATACGCACCGACGGCAAACCACTCCTTACGGGAGTCACTGGTCCCTGTCTTTAAAATCAGATGCAGTTCCTTAATAAATGCTTCAGTCAATCCCGTCTGCGCACAGTCGATCACCCGATCAATACAGCGAAAATGATTTACTGTCTCTATGACATCATCTACATTCAGTACTTCATTCCCCACCAGTCCGATCGTGTTTGTCTCAAAAATGTATCTTGTCTGTTCATGAGTCAGCCGACTACCCTCCATGTGATTTGAATTATAGGTCAGATCGATCTGGGTTCTGTGATAAATACCGCCCGGATATCTGCTTTTTTTCTCACTTTTCAGCACATACAGTAAAGTCTGCGCGGAATTTCTTTTTTTGCCGACACGCTCCGGCTTTATCGCATCCTCCGGTATACTCCATGTCTTCCCCGCAAGAAATGCGCCTTCAACCCGGCCCTGCGCACAGTAATTCCTCACGCTGCGTTCAGAAATATTCCACCTTTTCGCCGTCTCGGCAACCGAAAGATATATCATCGTTCCCTCCTGCCCCCTGACCAGTGCAGACAATCAGCGCCTTTCTCTACTCCCCGACTCCACACATAACCCGAAAGATTACACATGATGTCCAGCTTCTTTCCCACGTTCCTTTTCATATTCCCGTTTTAATTCATCAATTGTCTCAAAAGGAAAGCATTCAGCGCCACCATCCGGTATTTCCTCCAAACGAGCAATAAATTCCTCAGCAAGAATTATTGCCTCTCTGCTATGTTCCCCTTTATGCGGCATATGGCGGATATACCATACCTGATCATAAATTTCAAGTTGTGAAATAATCATATCCACATCTCTTCTGAAATCCATCTCATTTCTTTCATTTGCCTCTCCATAATGAACAATTACTGTATCAAGTCTTCGTAAAATTGCGTTCCGATTCAAATCCATCGGGATATAAATGCGAACATTATCCTCCCTATCATCCGGTTCTCTGTTTAAGGGATACTCTAAAAGTGATTTATCAATCTATTTCTATCTCTTGCAGAATCTTCTTTATGATCTGTTCATCCCTGTGACTCATAAAGCGGCACCACCTTTCCTGGCGTGATCAGTGAACCTTCCTCCAGTGGCCCATGAATCACATCAACTTCTGTATGAAACAATTCCTCCAGACGATATTTAAGGGCATTCAATGTCAGAAGAGATACCGATGACGTGATAAATTCTACCAGAAGATCGACATCACTCTGTTCATGGTTCGTACCTTCCGCATATGATCCAAATAATTCGACTTTTTTTATTTCATACTCATCAGCAATCATACTTATCCCCGCTCTTATTTTACCAATGTCAAGCATCATCTATCATCTTTCCTTTCACATAATTCCCCTTTTCCAAGCGTCTTGTCTGCCATTGTGACGATCCTGCACAGATTCCTCCTGCAGCAGGATGGTCTATCTCTATCCCGAAAGAACCTCCGCGCTTATTATCTCAAAAGTGAACAAGTCCAATCATACATGGAGCATAAGTTCTTTTTCTATCTCACGGATCTTCTCTTCCGTTAAGCCTGTAAATGAAGCAATCTCCGCATAAGTGAGTCTGCCGCTGCACAGCATACGCTCTGCTGTCTCTTTCTTTTCTTTCTCAGCGCCTTTCTCTACTCCCCGACTCCACACATAACCCGAAAGATTACACATGATATCCAACTCCTTTCCCACGTTTCCTTCCATATTGACATGAAAATCCTCTTCCAGTCTCTTCTTTTTTTCCATGGCTCCCTTTACTGGTGACAGCAATGTGTTCAGCATCTGCAACAACGGCTCCTTCGTACCCGTCTCCTCATTCAGCGTGATCAGAATGACCGACAGCTTGTCATACGCTCTTGGAATATCGGGGATTCCCTTTATCAGATCCATCTTTCGGATACAATACTCAGATATGGCATTCCCCGCTCTCTTGCTGGCATTCATACAGATCCAGATACTTACCACTTTCTTAATCCCATTATAATTCGGTATGGAAAACTCTGTTCCAAGCTGTGCGGAGATCATCCGACTCGCGTAAAAGATCCCCCTCGTCTCAATCCGGTATCCTGGCCAGAAATCCTTCTGTGCCTCCACGTTTATAAGGATCTTTACCTTTTCCTTTTTATCCGGACGATAAGCGAAAAAGCGAATATCATAATACACTACACCTTCTCCTGGCACTTTGTCTTCACCAGACATCCCGCTGATCTGCTCCGGATTCGTTTCTCCGGGATTGACTGCCACGGAAGATATCTCCGGCTCCCCTTCTATATACGGGATAATATCCTGTATTTCCAGATATTTAAATCCGTCTACGGTCCGCCGCAGGATCCACGCCAATATCACCTTCTGCGACAGTACTTTTTTCACCTGTGCGTCATACTGTATCCGGGCTTCCGCAACAGACATGTTTCTCATCAGTTCATTTTTCATGATTCTCCCCTTTAAAAATACTATACCCTGTTTTTTCACATGAGGCAATTATTTTTTACACCATATGAAAGTTCCAGAAACTATGACTGTTTGATCCTTGTCATATCATTTCAAAAATTCTTCACACTTCATATGTGTGTTTCATATTATATCACTTTATTTATTGTTTGTACACAAGAAAATGATATCTAACTGCTGATGTTATTGTTCATGCTCCTGACAAAACAATCGAAGGGACGTCAATCATTACCAATAAATTCAGAAAAATGATTCTAATAATCCTGCTGTTCCTCTGATCTTCCTATTCTGCTGCGTATTATTGTAAAACCTGCTACGCTCACTCTGCCCTTTCACTACTTCTCTAAGATCCTGAATCTCATCCGCCGTGATCGTCTCAAGCACATAGGAATCATCGTATTCCGTCGTATAAATCACCAGATACTCTCTGGATTCTTCCGGCACTGCTCCAGCGTCATCCCCGGAGCGAAATCTTTCCAGTTCGTTCCTCTGTCAAAAAATTCTTTCCAGCTTTCCAGCACCTGCTCGTCTGTCACAGCCAGCCGCATATCAAAACCCACAAGGCAGTCATCCGGATATTCGATATCTCTTATGTCGTATGTGGCCTTTTCGGGCAGACTTCTTCCCTCACTTAGAAGGAACGGAGCTTTTCCCTGTCTTTTGAGTACTTGATAAAGAACATCACTTCGGATGCTGCGCGTTACTGACACGCAACACCCGCCGGAGGCTTTTTGTTTTTTGTCAAAACTTCCGTTCTCTGCTATGACTGTACAGCTTTTTACTTTGAATGTAAGCAAAAATTATATTTGAATGATACTTTTTAGTTCCGCACGCCCTTTTTCGGTCAGCAAATGATAAATAATACTCCACGCATGCCTTCTGTATTCCATATCTACTCCTATTGATTTCTGCAGGGAGGAAAACGGCCCCCAGTAGGAAATTGCCATATGTAATGCATCTACCATACAATCATATTCTCCGGTAAAAAGTTCTTTCCGAAACAAACCTTCTTCACAAAAAAGGCAAAAGGTCTCTTTCAAAAGATTCCGAATCGTACGATAACTGCGATTTTGTATTTCAGCGATTTTGGGGGACAGCTGTGACAGCTGCGCATAGTATAAAAAGTAATAGGAATGCTGACTGACGACCTGCTGCACATGAAGGAACAGCGCATCCATATCCTGCAGTGTTTTTGGCTGACCGGGCTGGTCAGAGGGCTGACTCTCGGACAGCAGTTCCTCCATAATTTCCTCTTTTTTGCTGAAATGGTAGGTAAGATTTCCTTTGCTGATGCCGACGGTATCTGCTATATCCTGCAGTGACACGCCATTATAGCCATGCACATTGAAAAGTTCGCGCGCCGAATCCAATATCTTTTGCCGGGTATCTCTTCCCATATCATTTTTCCTCCAGCAGTTCTTTCTGCATTCTGTTCAGCCGCCTGACCTCCCGGAGTCCAATGGACAGGGCGGCCAGGCCCGCGATCCCATCGGAAACAGCTCCGGCGATCAAAATTCCATCGATCCCTAAAAACAAGGGCAGAATCAGCAGCAGCGGCATCAGCAGGATCCCCTGGCGAATCACGGCCATCCAGAAACCAAGCTTTGCCTTTCCCATTGCCGTACAAAATGTCGATGTGACCGGCTGTACTGCGTTTAAAAACAGCATCGCCAGATAGATGCGTATATATCGTACACCAAAATCAAGAAAAAGGGAATCATCTGATCCAAAAATGTTCAGTAACCGAGAGGGGAATAACTGCAGAATCAAAAATGCCGCGGCCGCCACCATCGTCCCATACCGCAGAGCCAGCAGGTACGTATCTTTTACACGATCATATTTTTTATTGCCCAGATTAAAGCCGAGGATCGGCTGAGAACCAACAGAAATGCCGATAATGCTCGACAGGAAAACAATGCTCAGCTTCCCGACAGCTCCGGCGGCGGCGATGGCCGCCTCGCTTCCATAGACGGATAAAGCCCCGTAATGCTTTAATGAATTTACCTGGATGATCTGGGCAGTAATAGCCAGAATATGTGTTGTAAACATCGCCGAGCCCAGCGAAAGGATTGTGCCCACAATCGGAAAGCGAAGCATCAGATTTCTGGCTGAAAGAGAAGTGGCTTGAAAACGCCTGAGCAGATAATGCAGCGCAAGAGCAAAGGACAGAACCTGCCCCAGCACAGTGGCCAGCGCGACACCGGCAACGCCCATATCGAACAGGTATAGGAAAATGGGATCAAAGACTATATTAAAGACAGCACCGGAGAGCAGCACGATGCTGGAGTAGTTGGGATTTCCATCCGCCCGGATAAAGTACGACATTCCCGTCGCGAAAAGGCCAAAGGGAACGCCAAGACAAATGATGCGTGCATATGGCTGCGCATACGGCATAATCAGATCCGTTGCTCCAAAAAGATGCAGCATGGGTTTGAGGAAAACAGATGCACCGGCGGCAATTATGACGCCAATCAATATCAAAAGAGAGATGGCATTGCCCAAAAGGTCATCTGCATTGTCTTTTTCGTTCTTTCCTAACAAAATACTGAATCTCGATACCGCTCCCATTCCAATCAAAGCAGACAGTGGTGTAATAATTGCGGAAAGCGGGAAAACAATATTTGTTGCCGCGATCCCAAGCTCCCCCGCAGCACTCCATCCAAGGAAAACCTGATCTACAATATTATGTACCGAATTGACCAGTTGGCTGATGATTCCCGGAATTGCGTAAATCCAGATTAAGTTTTTGACAGGTTTGACAGCAAGTGGATTTTCTGTAGGTGAATTTTGCATTCTATGTTCCCTCCTTATCGTCTTAGGACGAAAGTCCTATTTTTTATATATAATAGCACGATCGTCCTATTATGTCAATCAATATATGGAAGGATACCGGGATTGAAGCAGGGAACTGTGAAAAAATAGAGCTGTTCACAGCCCTATTTTCCCACAGTCCTATATGAATATGATTCTGAGGGCAATCGAGCAGGAGGCGGCTTTTCCTCCTGCTCATCTGCGCGGCCCAGGTGCTGCGTCAGCAGCTGGTTTCCTTGCCTAGGCCTACGCATAAAAGGGATTTTGTCCCCCATGATGCCACGGATTTCTTCGCACTTCGTGGCGTTTCCCTATATCAGATTATCATTTTCTTCTGCTGCATCCCGCCGCACTGATCACCATTGAAATAAGAAACAGTACTGCCGTCACCGCTCCTGCTGCCGCGGCATAAGAGAGTACGGAATCGGACATGGCGAAAAATCCCGGTCCATCCTCAAAATATTTAATGAGATATACCAGAGGGAACACCACAAACAGCCCCATCGTCTGAGCAGCCTGGTAGCCGAACCAGTAGGTAAACGGCAGACAGATCCCGGTCCACAGCAATGGGATCAGGACGGAAACGACCAGCGAAACTTCCCAGACAACCGGATCCCATATTCCAAAAGCCATACTGGCAATCAGATTAAGCAAAATACTGCCACCAAGACTGGCTGCCACCGTACAGATAACTGCCAGATACTTGCCTGCCACCACAGAGAATGCGCTTATCGGCATTGCCATCTGATATTTTTTCCAGTCCGCCTTTTCGTCGCTCGCAAAACCATTTATATTCTGCATCCCTGTCGTCATCGCAAGCATAATGGAAGCGAGCAGTCCCGCATAAACACCGGTTTTAATCAGAAGCAGCAAAATCGTGCCGCCTGCGACCAGAACAAGCCTTTTGTCCATATCCTTAAAGAAAACCGTAAGATTTTTATAAATCAATCCTTTCATGATGCTCCTCCTTTGATATAAAAAAGCATGATGTCTTCCAGTGTGGCATTGTCAACAACAAGATCCTTATATTTGCTCCTGACTGCTTCTTTGTCCCGGACAAGACACTCCACACTCACATTCGTAATCCTGTGAATCAGATAATCATCCGGCGAAATGGAAGCGAACCTCTCCCGCCCGCATCTCGCTATGCCAAAATTATAGATGAGATCGTCCTTTGACTCCTCGAAAATAATTTTTCCCTGGTGGATCAGAATCACATAGTCCGCGATTTTCTGTACGTCCGATGTGATATGCGAGGAGAAGAAGATGGAACATTCCTCATCCTGTATAAATTCCAGAAACAGATCCAGTATCTCATCGCGCACAACCGGATCGAGCCCCGTGGTCGCCTCATCCAAGATCAGCAGCTTCGGACGGTGCGCCATCGCGCAGATAATGGACAGCTTCATCTTCATCCCTTTGGAAAAGGAGCCGACCGGTTTCTTTTCCGGAATCCTGAATTTTTTCAGATACTGTCTGTAAAGTCCGCCATCCCACGATTTGTATACGCCCGACAATATCTTTTCGATATCTGATGTGTTGAGTACATCATGAAAACAGCACTCGTCAAAGACAACGCCGATCCCTTCCCTGACTGATGGATCCGTGTTTTCCATGCCAAAAATCTGTATCTGTCCTCCGTCACGTTTCAGTTCATTAAGGATCAGGTGAATCGTCGTGCTTTTCCCGGCTCCATTTTCTCCGATAAAACCGACAATCCTTCCTTTTGGAACCTGAAAAGAAACATGATCCAGGAAAAACCCGTCAAACCGCTTGCACAAATCCCTCACCAGAATGCTGTTTTCTCCTGCACTTTCTTTATTTAACATATTTATATCCATTTTTTCCTCCATTCCTCTCGTTTCTTTCTTTTTTCATTTTCTTTTATTCATCTTCTTCTTTTCATTCTTCTCTTCCCTTTCTTTTTTCACTTCTTTCTGTTTATCTCTGCCTCCTCTTCTTTTCCGCCTTTTCCTGCTTCTTCATTTTTTCATCCAGCTTCTTGCTCAGACACAAAACGCTGCAAAACGGCTTCTCCTTTTCTGTCTTCCGCCTTTCCTTACTCTTCATAAAATAATTTCAGAATGCCTGCCAGCTGTTCATAGCTGATGCCGTGCGCCCTGCCGATCTCCGCGGCTTTCTGAAGCAGTTCCTCCGCCACGCGCAGCTGTTCTTCCTGAATAAACTCCCGATTCGGGGCAGCGACAAAGCTTCCTTTTCCGGACACTGTCTCGATAAAACCGTCGCGCGTCAGGTCTTCATAAGCCCTCTGGACAGTGATCACACTGATATGAAGGTCCTTTGCCAATGCTCTCATGGACGGCAGCGCTTCCCCGGCGGATAACGTTCCATTCATAATCAGATTTTTGATCTGTATACAGATCTGCTCGTAGATCGGCTTGCCGCTGCTGTTGCTTATGATTATCTCCATCCATTCACTCCTTTCGTACTTTCCGTTATATGCGTACTTGTTTGATAAGTACAGTATATACGGTTATGCCGCTATTGTCAATACCTAATCGAGCAGAATACACTTTTTTCCTCCTGCTCGTCTGCGCGGCCCGCATGCTGCATCTGCGGCTGACTTCCATATGCGTGCCTGCGCATAAACACAAAAAAATCAGGATGGGCCGTCAAAAGCCTTTCTCCTGATTTTTCCTTCCAATCCCCACATACATAGACACTCAACAACACTGAATATCCAGTAATAATCTGTCTCCTGCCCTGCCGCCGCTCCACACCAGTATTATCTGCTTCCCGCATCCTCCAGCAAAACCGCGCGCACCCGGCAGCTTTTTCTGTAAAACGCAATTCCATACGCCCGCACTTCCGCAAATCCCTCTTCATATAGTGCTTCCGCATAGGAATTTTCCGTCACCTGTCTCAGTGCTTCATCGCAGGCTGACAGAAGCCCGTCCCCGGTCTTCGCGCGCTTCACCTCCACGATCATTCCTCTGACGCCATCCGCGCACTCTATGAGGATATCACTCCTGCCATTTCCAGATTCCCGGTTGGAAAGAACCATCCAGTCCTGCTTCCCTTTCAATAGTCCAAGAAGGAATCCATGGTAAAATCCCTCATAACTGTCATAATAGCTGATCGATGCCCGCAGCTGTCTGTTCAGAATATTCTCCGCGACTGCTGCGTCCCCATTTTCCAGCGCGTGGTATAACTCTGAAAGTTCTTCTCCGCCCTGGCCCACTTTTTCCGCAAACCAGTCCTGTATTTTCTCAATAAATATTTCTCTGATCTCCCGATTCGGAATAACAAAACGCACAACACCTCGCTGCACCGGCCTGCTCCCGCTCTCCAGCGTCAGATACCCTGTCTGATACAGAACGCTCCAGAGCAGTTCCTTTTTATCCAGATCATCATAGGTCAGATTCATCACCAGTTTCTTTTCCAGAGTATCGCCCGCAATCAGACGCTCAAGATCTTTTCGGTCCGCCGCGTCCGCCAGGTCGATAAATCGACGCACCAGCTGGTTTGAACTGCTGTTATCCCAGTATAGTTCCGGTTTAGCCCCCGGTACCTGGAGCAGCCTGTCGCAGTGGCTGATCACATCCCAGGGGCAGTAAACATCCTCGTTTCCAAAATGATAACCGTCATACCACTTTTTTACATCATCAAAAGCTTCCGCCAGGCTATAGTCTGAAAGCAGCTTCTTCACATCCGCGTCCGTAAACCCAAAATACTCATCGTAGCGGACGTCAGAGATCGTGTCAATTTTCAGATTATTGATCCCCGTAAAAATGCTCTCCTTCGAAATGCGCAGACAGCCGGTCACAACCGCAAAATACAGATCCGGATTTGTCTTGAACACTTCTCCCAAAAAACCTCGCAGAAACCGAACCATCTCGTCATAATATCCACAGCTGTTCGCCTTATCCAGCGGAACATCATACTCATCAAGGAGCACGATCACCCTGCGTCCGTAATGCTGCCGGAGCATCCTCGCCAGAATTCCCAGACTGGCCGCCAGCTCAATGTCCGTCTCAGTCCTTTTTACATATTTGTCCAAAAGCTCCCTGTCATCTTCCGAGCAGGCAAAGCTTCCGTTTCTTTCTTCCAGCCTTTTGCATTCGCGGGAAATCTGAATCCGCATCCACCCAAGAGCTTCCTCAAAATTATTTCCCTCCACCCCTTTCATAGAAAGAAAGATTACTGGATATTTTCCCTGATATGATTCGCAGATTTCCTGCTCCCGGCTGATCGCCAGCCCGTCAAAAAGCGAAGGATCCGATCCGATCTCAAAAAACGTTTTCAGCATGCTCATATTCAGCGTTTTTCCGAAACGGCGGGGGCGCGTAAACAAGTTCACATCGCCGCATGTCTCAACCAGCGTTTTTATAAACAATGTTTTGTCCAGATAATAATAGCCTCGCTCAATCAGTTTATCAAAAAGATCGACACCGACCGGAAGCTTTTTCTTCATAAGCCGCGCACCTCCCCGAACTTTTTATAAATCAGTTTGCATCATTTACCGCAAATCCCCCGGGAAAAAGATCCCCGCCTCTTTCCTGACCGTCTCCAGCACTTCCATAACGATAAGCATGGTGTCCAGCCTCCGATAAACGGCGTCGTAATCGTCACGCAGAACAAGCTTCGTCAGGTTCTGTACTTCGTAAAACCACCGATCCGGATTCTCCTGCTCATTGAGCGTTTCTGCTGAAGTCCTCGTAACAACCTCAATCTGCGCAAGTCCATTGCTCCCGTCCCTGACGTAGATATATCCATCTTCTCCTTCAATCTGGAAAAAATTAACGCCCCAGGTGTCCTTCGCTCCGGCGGACTCGCTGACAAATCCGTCGTACTGCATCACCACGATACCGGAAGTATCGAGAAGTCCCGGATAAATATTCGGATAATATACTGCTGACTGTGGCTTCCCAAAAAGTGCTACATTCAGATAGATATTATAAAAGTTAATATCCATCAGGCATCCGCCCGCGTATTCTGGATTAAAAATGTTGGGGACTTCCCCCTTCTTCAGCAGATCATAGCGGCTGGAATACTGGCTGTAGTTTCCCTGCACCAGACGGATCTTTCCGATTTTCGGAAGTTCTCTCCTTAAAACCTCCAGGTTCGGAAGAAAAGCCGTCGGAACCGCGTCAACCAGAAAAAGCCCTCTCTCCTTTGCGAGCGCGACAAGCTCCTCCGCCTGCTGTACCTTTGTACAGAAAGGTTTTTCACAGATCACATTTTTCCCCGCGAGAAGCGCCTTTTTTGTCTGCTCATAGTGAAGCAGGTTAGGCGTGGCTATATAAACAAAATTTATCTCCTCATCCTGCAGAAACTCCTCCATATCTGTGTACACCTTTGACGCCCCATATTCCTTCGCGAGAGTTTCCCCTTTTTCCCTGCTCCTGGAATATACCGCCGCAAGCCGTATTCCATCCGTCGCCTTTACACCATCCAGCACGGAATGTACAATCACTCCCGAACCGATTGTCCCCAGCCTGATTTCCTTCATCTGTTTTCCTCCTGTTCCTGTACATTTCCCGTCATTTCTTTTTATCATAACACAATTATAGCCTTTGCTGCACAAAAAATTACAGCTCGCTTCCCGCGCAAAATGCGCAGAAATTACCTCAAATTCAGTTGAGGCGTGAGCTGTAATCAGATAATAATAATTTTTTTGGGCCGGAACCTCCACAGGGATTCCGACCCGTTTCATATACAGCCAGAACATGTTTCATCTGTTTTTTGATTACCGTACATCCGCCAGACGTTCTGCGCCGTCAAACGCTCCTGCAAATATGACCTCCTCCCGGTTTCTTTGCCCGCAAAAATGAACTTCCCGGCTTAGGATACTTTCAGGAACGCGTATACTCCCGCAGCGAGCTAAACTGAACCTCATTGCTCTCCGCGAACAGCCGGATGCTCTTTCCGCTGGCCCCATAAACCCGGACGGTAAGGGCCGCCACGCCGTCAATGTAGAAGATACCGGCGGATCCTTCCTGAATATAAGTGAATGTATAATTTTCACCCGGCGTCAGTTCCGCCGCAGTCTCCGTAATCAGTGTTTCTCCATTATTAAACAGGAGCTGAACCTTGCCTTCCTCAGGCGAGATGGAGATCTGTTTTCTTTTTGCGTCATCTCCGTTGTAATCAAAGCTGATACCGAAGGAACCATTGCCGACATACTGAAAACTGCCGCTAAGAAGAAAGCTTTCATGGCAGGTGAACACCTCATCATTATCGGCGACAGGCTCTCCCACCCCGGAGGAAAGCTGCACCTCTTCTTCAGAAAGTTCACACGGAACCGAATAGCTTTCCACGACTGCATCCACCGGCGCCAGGTAAAGCGTTCCGTCCTCTCTCTGGAGCAGTTTCTGAGCAGCCAGGTTGCCCGCCCACGCGGAAACCTGCATGGAAGAAGGCGACTCGGACCGTCTCACCCAGCCGACCATGTAGGCGTTTTCTCCGTCCTCCACATGCTTTGCGGCGTAAAACAGCTTGCCGTCCAGTCTCACCGGCTCCCCATAAGGACCGTAAGGCTCGTCGGACGTCGCGTACCACAGGGTGTCGTCCTGCGCGGAATAGGTCAGATACCAGGTATCGCCAATCTGGAAGGTATCGCTGCACTCCAGATTCCAGAATCCGCCTACCGGATCGGTGAAAATAATCCCGTCATAGGTGGATGTCTCCAGATCCGCGCCGAGCGTGTATTTCAGGATACGTGCGGTTCCGTCCTGCGCCGCCGTCACCGTCAGAGTTATGTTCCCCGTTTCCGCATCGTAATAAGCCTGCGGATCACGGAAATCATTCTTCTGTCCCAGCTCATCAGGCGGCGTGATCTCCCAGCCCTCCTTTTTTTCAAAGGAAGTGGGGCTGTCACCCACAGCTACCATGATCTTCTCTTTAAATTCCAGAGAATCGGAACCTGCATGTCCCGTATAGAAGAAATAATAGGTGTCCTCAACCTTTACCACCGACCCTGTGCCGATCCAGCCGTCCTGCGCGCCTTCCTCTTCCGAAGATTCCAGGATCGGATCGTCATACTCCGTATAGGTCACAAAGTCTGTTGTGGTGGCCAGATAAACCGAATGCTGGAAGGAATCTCCAGCCTCCTTGAGATAATAGATGTAATAGACGCCATCTTCATAGTAAGGCATAGGATCCCCCACATAAGGCTGGCTGAACCAGTCCAGCGCCGGAAGGAAAAAGGAGCGGTACTCATAAGCCTTCTCCTGTTCGTCCGGTGTCTGCGCGGAAAAGTCCTTGTCATTTCCGGCATCTGAGACGGTATCCTCCGTATCGGGCTCCCAGCCCGCATAAAGGGTCATGTCTTCCAAAACCGTGTCCTCATCCATATCCCATGGCTGCGTAAGTTCAGGATCCTGAAACCACCCGAGAAAGAGATATCCGTCCCTGACAGGCGATTCAGGCGCGGACACCTTCTGCCCGGCATCAACCGTCTGACTTTCAAGTGCTGCACCGTCCTCCCAGTTGGCGTCAAATGTCACTGTACACCCTGTGCTTTTGTAACCGCACAGCAGAAGCCCGAGCGTCAGGCACAGCAGCAAATACTTTGCAAAGCTTCTGTTTTTCATCCTTTTCCCATCCTTTCTTTTATAAGAATTGTGTATGGTACGGGTTTCGCCGTCATTCTTCCCGAAACAGAAACTTCCAACTGGTTCCGCAGTACATAAAGATCATAAACTTACTGTCCACACACAGCTGCCGTCTGTCAGTATCAGAAAGAATTTTCTGTCAGCCATTTTACAGCGGTCTCCACAAGACCCGTAATATCCGTACCGTCAGCCGCGATCACCTGCTGCTTCGGCAATCCCTTGAAGAAATCCAGATGCGCTTTCTCGGCAAACGCATTTTTCAGATAGTTGTTGTCATCCGAAAATCCTGGATCCGGCTGGATCTGGCAGATGCTGTAGGCCTGAAGGATCGCTGTCACCGGTACATTATGATACATAAGTCCCTGATATTTGTCAACCTCACTCTGCCTGATCGGCGCGCTTTCCCGATAAATCCTCATTGCCTCTGCAAGGGCTCTCTTTTCCTTTTCAGACAGAGGCTGCGCCTCATTGCTTGTCCTGATATTATCCTTCATCTGTTCCAGCGTACTCATACCGGAGAGAACCGTGATCACATCCTCCTTCTCCAGGCAGAAGCGCAGAGACCAGGAAGCAACGGACGCATCCGGGTTTACCGCTTTTAAGACGGCCTCCGCTTCTTCCGGCAGCTTCGCAAGTCCGCCGCCCTTAACCGCTTCCATGATCACAACTTTCTTTCCGTGCTTGCGGATCACATCATAGCATGCATGCGCCTGTACAAGTTCGCTGTCCCAGTCGATCGGATTCAGCGCGATCTGGACAAACTCTGTTTCCGGATGGTCCGTCAGTACACGGTCCAACAGCTCCGCAGAAGAATGGAAGGAAAATCCCAGGTGGCGGATCTTTCCGTCCTCTTTCCATTTCTTCGCATGCTCAAAAAGATTTGTTGTCTTTATGATTCCGCCTTTTCCGTCCACGCCGTCATAATATACGTTCTGTACATTATGAATCAGATAATAGTCAATATAATCCACCCCCAGATTAGAGAGCTGGCTCTCGAAAATGGACTCAATCTGCTCTTCCGGAACAAGGTTGAATGTCGGAAACTTCGTTGCAACCGTGTAAGTCTCGCGCGGATGACGCTCCACCAGCGCCTTTCTGACCGCCTCTTCGCTCTTTCCCTCATGGTACACAAAACTTGTGTCAAAATACGTGTAACCCTGCGCAAGAAATTCATCCACCATCTGATTCAGCTGCTCATAATCAAAGTCCGTCTGCCCGGAAAGCACCGGCAGTCTCATCATTCCAAATCCAAGATTCTTCATTGTTTTCCTCCTTACCCGCGTCTTTGTTATTTGCCGGAAACGTAAGCCTTCGCCGCGAAGCGCTTCCTTCTGTATCTGTATCATACTCCAATATTTTCTATCTATCCAATGCTTGAATTCTATATCTTATCCATGCCCGCAGAGCATTATAAAGCAGAAATTTCCTTTTTGCGAGCTGCGCATCCTGCCGGAGGCTTTTTGTGTCACAGGAGGGAATTTCCTGTGAATCGAGCAGAGGGCGGTTTTTCCCTCCTGCTCGTCCGCGCGGCCCAGGTGCTGCGCCAGCAGCTGGTTTCATGCCTGGGCCTGCGGAATAAAGAATGTGCCTTTGGCACATTCTTGCGCCGAGCGCGGCTGCGAAAGCAGCATTTTCCATGCACGCGCTCGTGCGCATCCCGCCGGAGGCTTTTTGTGTCACAGGGCGAAATTTCCTGTGACACAAAAGCCGGCGTATCCAGAATATTCTCTCTGAATCCGCCGGCCTCTGATCTCTGCACTGATTCCTCCGGATATCCCATCCGGTCAACACAGAATCCTGTCAAAAAATTTATCTGTCTGCTGTTTCTTTTTTCTTCCTGATAAATCCTGCATCAAAGAACTCAGTTATTTTAGTAATCAAGCGCCACGGAGCTGGCTCTTTCAGCCGCCGTATCCGTCACATTCCTGGCTACTTTTCCGCTCTCTGTCTCTTCGATCTTTACTACATCCTTCTTCGCGTCGCCGGATGTCTTGAACTCCATCTGTACCGATACGGTCCCTTCCGCTACATCAAGAATCCGGCCTTCCGACTCAAGCGTTACATCGTAAAAAGCGTAGCTTGCGTTCTCTTCCGCCGCAACGCTTGCACGCGCCGCCTCTTTCGCCGCCTCGTACTGCTCGCTTCCCTCTTCCAGTCTGCTGACCTTCACCTCGGTGTCAGCCGGAAGCTGTGCTGCCTCGGATGCGAAAACCGTGACCGTCACTTCATCATCTTCATAGGTCAGTACTCCGGAAATACATGTCTCCGGATTTTCCTCCGGAACAGCCTCTTCCTGTGCGTCCGCCGCCTCTTCCATCATCTCCGGCGCTTCCGCTTCTCCCTCTGAAGCTTCAAACCCGAAATCCGGCAGTGCCGCTCCCGGAATCAGGCTGTCTTCAATCACCACGATATCTGACACATCGATATCCGCCATATTGATCTGTGCATCCCCCGCCTCCGGCATCTCCGGCATTACCTCCGCCGCGGGGGCGTCCGCCTGTAAAACGTCCTGGTTTTCAGACTCCGGAACGATCTCCTGAACTGCCTGGATTTCTTCTTCACTGTCTATAATCATCTCGGAGTGTGCGGTCATTCCGGACCCTGTACCGATCATCACCATCATCGCCGCTGCAAACGAACAAACTGCCATTTTCCCCATCACGTTCCATGTCTTCTTCATATTCTTCATCTCCTTTTCTATCTTTTTATTTCCTCAGCTTCTGTTTTGTATTTTTTGTATTTTTTGTATTTTTTGTATTCCCTCCGCCCCTTGCCTGGCAGAGGCCTGCGGGAAATCTTTTTCTGCTGTTCTTTCTTC
>CANQAR010000032.1 GCA_947588845.1 uncultured Lachnospiraceae bacterium | reverse complement strand
CCGACGTACGCTCCGTCCGCAATCCCGATTACATAGCTGGTCGTTTTCGTCTCCAGACAGAACAACCCGGAAGTTTCATCAAAACGGATTCCCATGAAAATCTCCTCTCCTGATTTTATTTACGGCACTGCCCTACTGCGGCAGGCCATAAAAATTCTCTTACAGATTCGCGGCTCCGATCATTCCTGCGTGGCTTCCCAGCTCAGCGACCGCAATTTCCGGGATTGTGCCGTGGGCGCCTCCGAAGCAGTCCGCCGCCATCATCTCGCGGACCGGTTCAATCATATCCGCGGCGAACGCAGACATCACACCTCCCAGCAGAATGAGCTGCGGCCGGAACATGTTGACAATATTCACAACGCCGGTTCCCAGCATCTGTTCATACTGCTCCACAACTTCCTGCATCGCAATATCGCCCTGTCTGGCCATCCGGAAAATTTCTTCCAGAGAAAGTTCTTTCCCGGCAGCCTGCGCCGCCGCCTTGAGTAGCGCCGGTACGGAAACATAAGCCTCCAGGCATCCCTTTCGGCCGCAGGTACACAGCCTTCCGTTTACCCGGATCACCTGATGTCCGACCTCGCTTCCCCCCATAATTCCGCCTTCAAAGACCTGGCCGTTCAGAATAATTCCTCCGCCGACTCCTGCTCCAAGCGTGAACATGGCCACATCCGAATATTCTTTTCCCGCACCGGCGACCGCCTCTCCCAGCGCAGCGCAGTCCGCGTCATTCGCAATACGTACCGGGCAGGGAATAACGCTTCCCAGCATTTTCGCCAGAGGTACGTCTTCCCATTTTATATTATTCGAATAAAGTACGGTCCCGCTTCGCCGGTCGATGGTTCCGGGAACTCCCACGCCTACTCCGATGCACTGATCCAGAGGGATCTGCTGCTCCTCCAGCAGCTCCAGCGTTTTCCCGGCTACCTCATCGATCACCTCCGCCGCAGGACGTCTGGGACTGGTCGGAAATTTTTTCATTGCCATCAAATGCTGCCGGTCGTCCACCAACCCGATCTGTGTCTCCTGACTGCCGATGGTAATCCCTACACGGACGGGGCTGGCTTTTTCCCGAATCGTCGTCAGCAGCGCGTCGCAGACTCCCTCAATCTGCCAGTCGCCGCTTCCCGCCGCGATAAAAATACTGTCTCCCTTTCGGTAAGACAGGCTCTCCCCCCTGCAGCTGATCGTTCCCTTCCCGTCAAGAATCAGGATACTCAGAAACGATGTGTCATAAACAGTTCCCTGCATCCGGCAGGTCAGTTTTCCGTCGAGATTCAGCTTATCCACCGTGAAATAGTCGCAGTCCGCGACATGCGGATACTGGCTGCCGTTTCTGACAATCGGAACGCGGTTCGTCACGGCAAGCGCCTTTTCTATATGCAGGTCGCGCTTTTTCCCGTCTTTCCCCACTCGTCCGTAATCATAGACGCGGTACGTTACATTGGAATTTTGCTGGATCTCCGCGATCAGAATCCCTTTCCCGATCGCGTGGAGCGTTCCCGATTCAATAAACAGCGCGTCGCCTTTTTTCACTGGAACCGCATTGAGAACTTCCAGCAGCGTATTCTCCCGGATTCGTCTCGCAAACTCCTCCTTTGAAATCTCCTGCCGGAAGCCGTAATACAGATAAGCGCCCTCACACGCATCCAGGACATACCACATCTCGGTCTTTCCGTACTGGTTTTCATTTTGCAGGGCAAAACCGTTGCCGGGATGCACCTGTACGGACAGATTGTCTCTGGCATCGATAAATTTGGTCAGAATCGGGAAATCGCGAAACCGCCTGCAGTGCGTCCCCAGCACTTCCCTTCCCTCGCTGTCAATATATTCCTGCAGGGTCTTCCCCTTATATTTACCATTTTCGATCACGGATGGCCCGTCCGGATGGCAGGAAAGCTCCCAGGCCTCCGCAAGAATCTCCCCGTCATATTCGATCCCATATTCTTCCGCCAGACGATGACCGCCCCAGAGGTAATCCTTGCAGGCCGGTTTTAACTTTAAAATGCTCATACTGTGTTCTCCAAAATTTTTTATTCTCTTCTCCGGGCAGGCGTATCGTCTGCAAAACACTTTAAAAGTCTGACCTCACAGGGAAGAAAACAGCTCAGCTAAAATTTCATCAGCTCCAGGTTCCTGCGGATCAGCTCACATCTCTGCTTCACACAGTCCGGCGACCGCAGCGCATCCGCTGGCGTGTGGAACAGGTAATCCTCCAGCTTATCAATCGTCGTCGTCGCCACATGCATCCTCGTATCGCAGGAAGCATAATACAGATAAACGTCCTCGTTCTCCCGCGCAATCGCTCCGTTCGTAAACACCACATTTGACACGTCTCCCACGCGCTCTTCTCCCAGCGGCACAAGAAATACTCCCGATGGGGCCGCGATCACCTTCGACGGATCCTTCAGGTCAGTCCCGAACGCGTACAGCACATACCGAAGACCCGCCGCCGTGTTCCTCACCCCGTGCGCAATGTGAATCCAGCACTTCTTTCCCTTAATCGGTACGGCACCCGCTCCGTTCTTGGACTCTGTCAGCGTGTGGTAGATCCGCCGGCTGATGATCTTCTCCTCATCGATCACCGCGTGTTCGATATCCTCACACAGGCCGAACCCGATCCCTCCGCCGCTTCCGGTATCGATAAAGCCGTCCATCGGTCGCGTGTAGAATGCATACTTTCCGTCCACAAACTCCGGGTGCAGCGCCACATTCCTCTGCTGCGGCGAGTGCAGCGTCCGCAAGTTGTCCAAGCGCTCCCAGTGCTCCAGATCCTTCGTCCTCACAATTCCTGCTGCCGCGACCGCCGCCGACAAATCCGGATCCTCCTTATCTTTGCTCTCCGAGCAGAACACCCCGTAAATCCACCCGTCCTCATGCTGCGTGAGCCGCATGTCGTACACGTTCGTCTCCTCCGGGCAGGTGTCGGGCAGAACCACCGGATAGTCCCGGAACCGGAAGCCGTCGATCCCCGTATCGCTCTCCGCGACGGCGAAAAAGGACTTCCGATCATTCCCTTCCACCCGGACGATCAGGCAGTATTTCCCGTTCAGATAAATGGCCCCAGAATTCATCACCGCGTTGACACCGAGCCGTTCCTGGAAATATGGATTTGTCTCCGCATCCAGATCATAGCGCCAGTGTACCGGCGCAAACTCCCTGGTCAGCACCGGGTAGCGGTAGCGGTCATAAATTCCGTTATAGAAATCTGTCTTTTGATTTTTCCTCGTAATCAGGTTTTCCACCTTTTCTTTTTCTATGTAATATCGTTCGTGAATCATTCTGTATCCTCCCGATTTCATGTCAGCAATCGAACAGAAACCAGTCTTTCCCTCCTGTTTGCCCGTGCGGCCCGCATGCTGCGTCAGCAGCTGATCTCCATATGCAGGCCTGCCCCATAAGATCATCTACATTGTCTTCTAATCACTTCGAAACACATCCTCCCATTGTGGTACGGACATTTCCACGGCTCCACGATCGGCTTCTCATGCGGTCTTCCATCTTTGTCGACGCTCCAGAACCATTCCGAGCCTTCCCGCGGGTCGATCAGATATTTTTTGATATAGCACCAGATATCCATGGCTGCCGTCAGGTATTCCAGCTTGCCCGGCGACTTCTGATACCCGTTCAGAAATCCCACAACCGCCTCCGCCTGCACCCACCAGACGCGCGTTGTATCCACCACACTGTTCTCCGCCTCATTTACCAGCGAATGGTTCACATATGCACGCCTGTATATATTTTCCGTGATCGTCCTCGTGAGCGACGACAGTTTTTCGGTGTACGCCGGATCACCGAGCACTTCCAGCCCCCGGTCGATCAGCCAGGCTGTCTCGATATCGTGTCCATAAGAATAAAGATCGATCAGCGAATGCCAGGTGCGGTCAAAAAAGACCTCCTGACGCCCGAGTTCTTGATTGTAGACCTTGCCCGCAAACAGATCCAGAATATACCGCAGGCAGTCTGCCACCTCATGGTCATGCGACACCCGGTACAGCTCCGTGTAAGCTTCAAACACATGGAGCAGCGTGTTCATCGTCTTCTCCGCCAGGACTCCGTTCTCTGAGAGCTTCTCATTTTCCTCCGGCTCAAACCGGACGTTGAAGGCCTCCAGATAGCCGTACTCATCCCGGCACTTCGTTTCGATCAAACGGAACAGTTCCCGTGCCAGAGCCAGCGCTTCCCCATCCCCAGAAGCATCGTAATAGGAGGAAAGCGCGTAGATGGCAAACGCCTGGTTGTAGGTGTGCTTCGTGGTATCTTCCGGCTGCCCGTCATATGTAATCGACCAGAAAATACCGCCGTTCTCCCGATCCACACAGTGATTCTTCAAAAAGAGATATGCGTGGTGCGCACAGTCCAGCAGATCTTCCCTCTCCGGGAACAGCAGACTGGCGTTGGAGAAGAACCAGAGGATCCTGCTGTTCAGGATACAGCCTTTGACTGCCTTCTTATCAAGCGCCAGGTCATAGCCCAGCCAGCCGTAATACCCGCCATAGCGGTCATCCCTTAAATTCATCCAGAACGGAATCAGTTTTTCCGTCAGATGTTCCTTTATCTCATCTGCAAACATAGCTTTCCGTTTACCTTCTTCCAATCTCCGTGTCCGCCGCGCTCACGCTGCTGTTCTCCTTGATATAATCCACCACCTCGTCCACCGTCGTAAACGCAAGCCCTACATATGTGTCCGCACATCCGTAGTAGACGGCGATCCTCCCGGTCTGCGCGTCATGAATCGTCGCGCAGGGGAAGGTGACATTCGGCACAAAGCCGCGCTCCTCATACCACTCCTGGGGCGTCAGCAGGAATGTTTTGCAGCGGTATTTCACAACCGACGGCTGATCAATATCCAGGATCGCTCCGCCGATGCTGTAGACGTAGCCGTTACAGGTACCCGTCACCCCGTGGTAAAAGAGCAGCCAGCCCTCGCTCGTCTCAATCGGGGCCGCTCCGCCTCCGACCTTCACGTTCTCCCACCAGTTATCACTCTTTCCCAGCACATGGCGGTGTTTCCCCCAGTAGGTCATGTCCGGACTCTCCGACAGAAAGATATCGCCAAACGGCGTATGGCCGCTGTCGCTTGGACGGGAAAGCATCAGATATCTGCCGTTCACTTTTCTTGGGAACAGAACTGCGTTCCGGTTGAACGGGATAAACGGGTTCTCAATCCTCGTAAATGTCTTGAAATCCTGCGTCTTCGCGACGCCGATCGACGCCCCGTAAAAATCCTGACACCAGATGACGTACCAGGTGTCCTCCACCTTCACCAGCCGCGGATCGTAGGCGTATCCCGGCATGAAATCATTTCCGTCTTCATCTTTGAACGGGATCTTTTCCTCATCAAACTCCCAGTGGATGGCATCCCGGCTCCTTCCAAGATAGATATACGGGATCCCATTCGTCTGCTCCCCACGGAACACGCCGATAAAAGCATCCCCATAAGGCGCCACGGCGCTGTTAAAGATACGCGCCACCCCTTTGGACGGATTGCGCCCGACGATCGGATTCTCACTGTACCGCCAGAGCGGAAGTCCGCTTTTATCTTCCGCAGGCTTGTCCTGCCACGGCATGTTTGGCACGGCAGGAGTATTTAAAATTTTGTACTTCATAACACCACTTCCTCATTATTTCTTCACCATCTTCTTTCGCTTCATCCGACCAGTCCAATTCACTCTGCAGAATTTTCGGACTCATCCTTCACTATCCTTTTTCCTGTCTGCCCAAATCGGCTTACTTTTTGATATCTTCTTCCTCCGTCCCATCCGACCAGCCCGATTCACCTTCCGGGTCATCTTCATTGGACCTGCCCGGCCTGATTTTCGTTCGCCCGGCCAGTATGCTGCACAAAGCCGCACTCAGCGAAAACCCTATGCAGACATAGAACGGCAGGACGATGCCCAGGAAAAAACGAATCACAAAAATATAACAGAATATGGGGAAAACCTCCAGAACGATCATCAGAAGTGTCTGCGGCAGATGCGTGACCGCCGCAAAGAGAGCTGCTTTTATCTGTCCCCGGATTCCGACGCCGTGGCTTCTTCCCTGCCTGACGCATTCAGAATCAACGGCTGGATTTTCGCCGGAAACATCTTTTCGCCTGATGTCGATTCCAGCATCCGTTTCCGGCTTTTTTCCATAGTCAGCAGACTTCCTGATTTCAGGTTCAATACCCATTCTGTCGGAAAAATCCGTTCCTGACTTTTCTTCAGAACCATCCTCCGACATATCAGCAGAATCAGACGTCCGCTCCACGGGAGAACCTGCCTCCATCAGAAAAATCCAGGAAAAAATCAGCAGCCAGAATATCAGCATACTTCCGACTACCGGCAGGATTATCTTCTGCATACTGCCCAGAGAGTCCGCGGCGATCGTCACGTCAAATACCAGAACCACACCCGTGATCAGCAGAAACAACCACACAGGCACCGTGCGCCGGAAGTTTCGGATGAACGCCTGCATGTAGGTACGGTACAGAGACCCTTCCGTGCCTTCCGCCATTTTGGGAAGAACTTCGTGCATCGCGCACAGGGCTGTTCCGATCGTGATGACCGGGCAGGCAGTCAGCAGGAACAGGAGATTCAGAATGACATAGTCTGCCAGCCTGCCCATCAAAGCAAAAAACGGATTGTCAATGTTAAACGCTGATTTCATGGTCTGTTCCTCCATTTTTCGGTACTCTTTTGCCGCATTTTCTGACTTCTGTTCCATTTTCCGCACCAGAGACAGACACAACAGTTTTTCTCTGAATCCCGCCGCTGATACAAATTTGCTGCTCACTGCCTGAAAAAACGGGAGTCATCCCCATCTGATATATATTCCACAAACGCTGCCGTCTCCTCCTCATGCAGCCCATCGGTAGGAAACACGATTACCATCGGATCATTTTCGTCATCCCTGATTCTGCCCCGAAGCTTTGTTTCGCGAAGCGGGATACTGACAGCCCCATCTTCCGAGACAACTCTCAGTTCCCCTCCCACTTCTTCGCAGTAAGAAAGAAAGCTTTCCGGAAGGACTATCGCGTCCAGTTCCCCCTCTGACCATCCAAAGAAAAATTTCTCGTAGTCGCTCTCATTGTTTCCTTTCTGCTCATGTCCCGTGTAGCTGATGCGGTAATCGGAATCCACGCGCACCCTGTCCGGATCCAGATTCAGAGCCTCGGCAAATTCACCGGCCAGGGCGCCGTCTCTCTCATAATCCACCGTCTCATTCACAATAATGCAGGCGAATGAAACCACCCGCCTGCCCGCTGTAACATGATATACGATCAGCGCCAGCAATCCGATCACCAGAAAGGCGAACAGAATGTGATACCAGTAATACTCCGCAATATATTCCGCCCGGTCAGCCGAACTCATATCCTTCGTCGCGATCCGGATATCGCGGATCCATCTGCGCACAAACATAACATCGCCTCCCTGTGATCGTCATCCCTTGACCGCGCCTGCCGCCATGCCGCTGTACACCTGTTTCTGGAAGATCAGGAAGAACACCAGAAGCGGAATAATCGTGATCAGCACGCCCGCGCAGATGTAGTTGTATTTACTCCCATAAGGTCCTGTGAACGTGTACAGCGCCGTGGAGATCGTGCGGAGCTCCGGTCTCTGCAGATACAGATTGGACGCATAATATTCATTGTAGACGCTCACGCCTTTTAACACCACGGTCGTCATGATCGCAGGCTTTAAGAGCGGGAAAAGAATCCGGAAAAATACGCCGAAATACGTACATCCGTCCATCGTCGCGGACTCATCCAGCGAAACCGGAAGATTCTCAAAGAACTGCAGGAACAGGTAAATGGATATGATATCCGTTCCCATCAGTACGATCATGTAGCCGTACAGGTGATTGATCAGTCCGAGGGAATACATGATCTGGTAGATCGTGACCTGCATCGCAATGCCCGGAAGCAGCGACGCAAACAGAAACAGGCTCTCGATCATGTTTCTTCCCGGAAAAGTAAACCTGTTCAGCACATATGCCAGCATGGCGCTGATAAAGACGGAGCATACAAGAACGACAATCAGCACAAGGATTGTGTTCAGGAAACACTGCAGCATGTTCGCCTTCACAATTGCCTCCTTAAAGTTTTCCAGGTAGGCAAAAGACTTGGGCAGCTCCAGGACTGAGCCGTGCGTGTACTCTTCCTCTGTCTTGAACGCGGTGAATGCGCAGACCGCGACAGGAATAACCGCGATCAGAGAGGCAAGTGTCAGCATCACATACTTCAGCACATCAAAAACCGTTCCCAGAAAAGACTTTTTTAACTGAATCATGCTCTGGCCCCCTTTCTTTTCTGCGCTTTCTCCGCTTTCTTCCTGGCCCTTGCTGCGCTCTTCGACTCGTCCTCTGTTCCATTATTGAAGACGTACTTAAAGAACAGCCTCTGCCCGATTGTACAGAGAATGATCAGCGCAAGCAGAACAATCGCCATCGCGCTTGCGAGTCCGACCTTCTGCGTCTCATGCGCCACGGAGTTCATCTGCACAAAATACGTCGCCGTCCCGAAGCTTCCATTTGTGATAACGTAAGGCGGCTCGAATGCGGAGAGACAGCCGCTGACACAGAGAATAATGTTCAGCACGATAATCGACTTGATGCTTGGAAGAATGATATAGCGGAACTGCTGCCAGCGGTTGCAGCCATCCAGGGCCGCCGCCTCATAGAGATCCGAATCCACGGACATCATCGCGCCCAGAAACAGGATCACGTTCTGTCCGGTATACCTCCAGACTGAAGTCGCCGCCAGAGCAACGTTGTTAATCTTCGTGTCCTGCAGCCACAGCGGAAGATCTTCCAGCTTCCAGCCGAACAGCTGAAGGATCGTATCCAGAACATAGCCATGAAAATAAAAGAATTTAAAGATAAAGCCAATCGCGATACCGCAGATCAGGTATGGGAAGAACATCGCAGCCTTGAATACTGCCTCTCCCTTTACCTTGAACACAAACAGACTCGCGAACAGCAGGGCAAGCGCAAGCTGCACAACGCCGCCGCCCATGTAATAGAGACTGACCAGAAGTGACCCGAACAACTCCTTGTTCTGGAACACTCTCCGGTAATTGGCAAGACCAACAAACCGACGCTCGCCTATGTACTTCATATTATAGAAAGAAAACTGGATCATTTTCGCAAATGGAATATATGTGAACATAAGCAGCAGAAGCAGCGGCACGGCCATAAACGTGACAATGACAAGGACGCGCTGCACATCGCGCTTCAGAAACCACTGCTTAAAGGAAGATGACCCGGAAACAGATTGCTGATTCATTTTTCCACCTCCTGGAATCTGCAAAACG
This sequence comes from uncultured Lachnospiraceae bacterium, assembly GCA_947588845.1. Classification (GTDB taxonomy): domain Bacteria; phylum Bacillota; class Clostridia; order Lachnospirales; family Lachnospiraceae; genus Choladousia. The sequence goes on along the minus strand of CANQAR010000032.1, from coordinate 30,239 downwards.
CTGTTGTAATCGAGCAGGAGGTGGTTTTTTCCCTCCTGCCCGCACAGGCATTTTGTTACTCTGTGACTTCCACGCCCACATAGTCCTGGGCCTCTGTCCATCTCTCATTCCACTCGTTCATGATATCGTCAAACGGCTTGCCAGAGAGCGCGCCTTCCACAACCTTCGCGACATTCGCATCCGTCAGGACTTCCGACTCGTTCGCAACCTCATTCTTCAGGCCAGGTTCCTCTTCCTTCGCGTTTGTCATCATCTCAAGACCGTCAAAGTTTGCCAGGCTGTCCGGCACTTCCTGATCCTTGCGCTCCGGGATATTTCCCTCGTCCGCCATGATCGGAGATTCCTCGATCAGCCACTTCACATAAACCATGGATGCCAGCTGATTATCTTCGCTCGCGTTGCAGTTGATGCCGTAGCAGTAGTTGGAGTTTACAAGAAGCGCCTGCACGCCGTTCACCGTGATCGGCATCGGGATGTAATCGATCGCGTCCGGATCTTCCGCCAGATCCTTGCACTGGTTGATCGCCCAGCTCTGCAGAACCATCGTCGCGATCTCTCCGCTGCCGATTCTTGCCTTGGAGCTCTCCCAGTCTGTGGACGCCGGGTCTTCTTCTACAAGTCCGCGTGCAACCGGCTCATACAGCATATAGAACAGAGCGTACGGTCCGTACATTCCGTCGTCCGGTTTTGCGAACGGATTCTGCTTGTGCGGCATAACGTTCTCCGCGTAATTTGGATCCGCGTTGGACGGGATTCCGATGTAGCCTGTCCACTGTCCCAGAGGCCAGCCGTCCGCGAAGTTTGTGTACAACGGGATCGCATCCGTGTTATCCTTGATCTTCTGCAGATCCTCGATGAACTCATCCGGCGTCGTCGGATACTCCGTGATTCCCGCATCTGCCCAGACATTCTTGTTGATCAGAATACCAGGCGTATTTCCGCCATTCGGAATACCGTACACCTTGTCCCCGTCCGTCTGCGCATTCATATTATAGTAGATCTCATCCATCGCGTCATAATCGCCCAGCGGCACGAAATAGGTGGAAAGCTCTGTCTTCTCAACCGTATCCGGGATAAAGCAGATGTCGCCCCAGTCTCCGTTTGTCAGACGGAGCGTTACCGCCTCAGCGTAATCAGTTACTGCTTCATAAGTAACGTGAATATTCGGGAATCTCTCGGTAAACTGCTCCGCGTAACCCGCGTATACCGTATCCACGATATCCGTGCGGTCCGTCAGGATCTTGATGTCCGCTGTCAGATCCGCATAATCATCAATGTTCAGCTCGTTGAACGCCGGAAGTTCCGCCGCCAGAGCGTTTCCGCCGAAAACCACCATAGAGACAGCCGCTGCCGCAAGCCCTGTTACTATACTTTTTTTCAGTTTCATATTCTTCCTCCTTTTAATTAATTTAAGTTATTTAGTTGCTTTTTTACTTTAAATGAACTATATCACCGAAATTTCCGTTTGTAATCACCGATTCTTGTTTTTTATCTTCTTATTTTGTCATTTCCCATGTTTTTGTAAAAATATCCTATTTTTTAACCAATTAAACTATGCATATTTTACCTTTATCTTTTTCCCTGAAACGGTATAATAAAAAATAATAAAACCTGATTTAAGAACTTAAATTAATCTAATAACATCATCGTCCTACACTTAATACCAGATGCGGCGCGAACTATGCGTAAAAGTCTTCAGCAGAAGATTTTCTGTATCGCAAAGTGCCAATTTTGATCACGGCCCATAGATACAGAGAAATTCTGGGGATTACGAACAGGAGGAATTTATGGCCGAATTATACGATGTGATAAAGAACTCTCTTATTCCTTTGAAAGTGGCGGATACTCTGTGCTCTGCGCAGGAATTTCTCCCGATCCGATATCAGTACGACTGCCGGCTTCCGAACCTCTCTCAAAATGATCCGGACTCCCCGGCTTCTGTACATGCAGAACGCTCCCATCATGACCAGAATTTCCCGGTTCCCACACAGATGAAACGTTTCAGGAACGGTCTGAACAGCCCGCTCCTCACGCAGTCAGACATCTCACAGCATACCTTGAACATTCCTGTCTCCGCGCAGACAACTCATTTCCAGGATGAGATGAACCTTTCGGTTTCCATACAGCCGGAGCGTTATCTGCGTTTAGTCGGCGGCGGCCCGGTGGACAAATCCACACCGTTTGCCGTCTCCATCCTGCCCTTTGACGGACTGTTCCTCCTGGAGTCCCTGCGCGGAGGCGGACAGCTGACTCTGGATGAGCCGAATCCATCTACCCAAAGAAGCCAGTGGCCAGCTCTGAATAAACCGGTTTCACCACCGCATTCCGAAAGAAAGCTTCTCCAGATTCCGAGGCAGGCTGCAGATGGTTCAGTCCGAATTATAAAAGATGGCGACATTTTAATTTTCGGCGGCTCCGCTCCATGCCGCCTGCAGTCCATGTTGCTGCCATGGTCTTTCCGCCTGTTTTTTATCGCGGGACCCGATCTGCCCTGCTTTCTTCCTTTTCTGGATACATTTTATATGGCGGAGAAAACCGAGGCTCCCACGATCGCTTCAGCAATCGAAAAACTGGGGACGTTTCCCATCAGAGTCAGCACCGGCTCTCTGATCCGGATGCACAGCCTTCTTACGCAGATCCTATCGGATGTTTGCTTGTCCGTCCTCCCGCAGGATCCAGTCCCTTCTGAAAATATCCCTGCCTATCTGCGCGATATGCACGCCTATATCCACAACCTGCAAAATCTTTCTTTTTCCCTGGCTGACCAGGAAGCGCTCTATGGAATCAGCCGCTACCGCCTGTGCAAGGAATACAGCGCCGCCTTTTCTGTCTCTCCGCTGAAGGATTTCAATCTCGTCCGCATTGAGGAGGCAAAAAAACTGCTGCTGAACACAAACCTGCAGGTGCAGGAGATCAGCAGCAGAATCGGGTATGAAAATGTAAATCATTTTATTCGTCTGTTCAAAGCGGAAACCGGGATGACGCCGGGAGCTTTTCGCTCCGCACATGTTCCTGTATAAGACTTTTTGCAGTGCGGCTGTATTATATATCGCTCTTTTTTGCATGTCTCTTTAAATTTAAGTAACTATTATTATGAAAATGTTGATTTGTTATCCGTTTTATGTTATCATAAAATATAATTTCCACTGTAACAAATTTGGTCAAAACATGAAATATGTTTACCCGGGCAGCCGGGGGACGTGCTTCCACCCGTCCGAGTCTTGCGGAAAGGGGGGATTATTATGAGTACATATGAGGAATTTACCGTATAAGTCCAGTCTCATAGCAGAGACTGACGGGCTGCTTGCAGACCAGACAGACTCTGCTTTTGAGACGACAACAGGTATGAGGAAGCAGGCCGACAGGCCGAATTCCGAATACCTGTAGGATTGCGGGAGTGCAAAAGCACGGAGCAATCCGTGGACTTATATCCATGGTGGACATGAAAGTTTATTTGATCGTAGCCATTCTGAATTTGACACATAAAAAATAGCCGTCCTGCCTTGGCAAAGCTAACGACTATTTTTTAAGCTTTCGCCGGGCGGGTGACGCACACTCACCTTCCGGCTGTCCTGCTAAACATATTATACGACAATCCACAGCTATTGTCAATTGCTAATAAGTTGAAAATCAGGCAAAATCAAAACAGATTAACAGCTTATCCTACTGCTGTACGAGCGTTTTCACCGCCTTTGTCACACGTACCAGTTTATCGGCGGCGTCTGTCTCACTCGTTCCTCTGACACCGATATAGAATTTGATCTTCGGCTCTGTTCCGGAAGGACGGACGCAGCACCAGGCATCTCCCTCCAGTTCAAAATACAGGACGTTGGACCGCGGAAGTCCCGTGTCTGACTTCGTTTCGGATCTGTAATCAACAACCACATTTTCCCGATAATCACGGAACTGCGTCACAGCCAGACCGCCAATCTGCTGAGGCACTTCTGTCCTGACTTTTTCCATTATTTCCGCAATTTTTCCTGCTCCGTCTTGTCCCTTAAGCGTGACTGTGGAAAGTCCTTCTTTATAATACCCATACGTTTCAAACAGTTTTCTCATCTGATCACACAAGGTCATTCCTTGATGACGATACCAGGCGGCCGCTTCACACAAAGCCATCACAGCAACTACCGCATCCTTGTCACGCGCATGCGTTCCGACAAGACAACCGTAACTCTCTTCATATCCAAACAGGAACTCATGTGTGTGATCCTGTTCAAAAAATTTAATCTGCTCACCAATATATTTAAAACCGGTAAGCGTTTCGATCAGTTCCACCCCATACGCTTTCGTGATCTTCCGCGCCATTTTTCCCGAAACAATCGTGGTGACAACAGCGCCATTTCCCGGAAGCATTCCCATAGCCTTTTTCTGTGAAAGAATATACTCCATAATCAGCATACCGGACATGTTTCCTGTAAAACTCTCATATTCTCCTGTGACCGTATCCTTCGCGTAGACTCCCAGCCGGTCTGCATCCGGATCCGTTGCCAGAACAAGATCAGCATCCACCTCTTTTGCGAGCGCAAGCGCTAAGCGGAATGCATTTTTATCCTCCGGATTTGGATAAGAAACGGTCGGGAAATTTCCGTCCGGAAGCTCCTGCTCTTTTACCACATATACCTGTTCAAATCCAAGCTCCTTCAATATTCTCCTGACGGGAAGATTGCCTGTTCCATGAAGGGGCGTATACACGATCTTCAGATGAGAAGCTTCCTCTTTGATGATCTCAGGATGGAGCACCAGTTTTTTTAATGCCTCCATATATTTATCATCCATGTCCGGACCGATCACTTCATAGAGTCCTTTTTCTTCTGCACATTTCTTTGAAATTGTCTTTACCTGCGAAAAATCTGTAATTGCGTTTACTTCCCCGATGATTTCCTGATCCTTCGGATACGTAATCTGTGCGCCATCTTCCCAGTAAACCTTATATCCGTTATATTCCGGAGGATTATGGCTCGCCGTTATCACGATTCCAGCTGTACATCCCAGTTCCCTGAGAGCAAACGACAACATCGGTGTAGGGCGAAGGGATGGAAAGATATATGCCTTAATTCCATTTGCCGCCAGGCAGAGCGCCGCTTCCTGCGCAAACTCCGGCGACCTGTTTCTTGAATCATATGCGATCGCAGCTCCCTTTTTCTCATCTCCTTCCTTTAAAATAAAATTTGCCAGACCCTGCGTCGCTTTTCTTACCGTATAAATATTCATCCTGTTGGTCCCGGCTCCAATAATTCCTCTCAGTCCGCCAGTTCCAAACTCCAGGTTCCGGTAAAAACGTTCCTCAATCTCTTTTTCATTCCCCGCAATTTTTCGCAGTTCCTCTTTTGTATCCTCATCGAAATAAGGATCCTCCAGCCAGAGCCTGTATGTCTCCTGCACATTCATTTCATAATCCTCCCGTCTCTTGCAGCGCTAAATTTACAGCTTGTTTCCATTTGTCTGAATCACATCACGATACCAGTACGCGGAATCTTTTAAAATTCTCTTTTGAGAAAGGAACTCCGTATACACCAGTCCAAAACGTCCGGCATAGCCTTTCTCCCACTCAAAATTGTCCAGCAGCGACCATTGAAAATATCCCCGCACATCAATCTCGTCCGCGGCCCGTTTTAATTCGTGCAGATACCGCGCAAGGAAGTCAATTCTCTGCGGATCATGAACCTTTCCATCCAGGGATACGACGTCATTGCAGGCTATCCCGTTTTCCGTGATATACATTGGTTTTCTATAACGTTCATATAAAAATTTCGGTCCCCAGTACAGACACTCGGGAGTTACCGGCCAGCCGACAGCTGTCTGCGGAAATCCTTCGTATCGCTCCACGTCTTCCGGTTTTCCGTCCGCTCCCATCCGGATACACCTGCCATTGTAAATGTTCTGTCCATATATGTCGATCGGCTCGGAGATCAGTTTCATATCCTCATCTGTGATCTTGGGAAGATACGGTTCATACCTCTTTAACCCTTCCTCCGGGTAATGTCCCAGAAGAACCGGATCCGACCACCACGCAACATTCCAGGCCCAGTTCCTGTCGTCCTGCTGCATGGAAAACAACATCTCTCTTGCAGCCTCTGCATCCTCCGGACGTTCCGTCTCAGGATAACACATGGAACATGTCGGCGCATAGCCGACTACAAGAGGCTGTTTTCCATACTGGCGAAGCATCTGTACCGCGCGTCCATGCGCTTTTAAAGCATTATGCGCCATTTCAAAGGTATCACGGAGAGGGGCCTTTATTCCCGGTGCGTGTTCTCCCGTCAGAAATCCCAGACCGACAAAGCACTGCGGTTCATTCAATGTAAAGAAATACTTTACCCGGTCGCTGAACCGCTGCGCGGCCAGTCTGGCATAATTCCCAAACCATTCCACAATGTCCGGATTCATCCAGCCGCCGCGCTTGTAAATCTCATAGGGAAGCTCCCAGTGATACAGTGTGATATACGGTTCAATTCCGTTAGAAAGAAGTTCATCGATCAGTTCATTGTAAAACGCAGCTCCTTCTTCATTTACACGGCCGTATCCTTCAGGCAGCATCCGTGACCAGTCAATAGAGAAGCGATATGCTTTCAGCCCAATTTCCTTCATGATTTTGATATCTTCGCGGAATCTGTGATAGTGATCACAGGCCGTATCCCCATTATGCCCCTTATAGACATGTCCCGGTTCCTTTGTGTACACATCCCAGATATGAAGGCCTTTCCCGCTGCCCTGCGCGGCGCCCTCAATCTGATATGCGCTCGTGGCAGCTCCCCACACAAAATCCTTCGCAAATCCCATTGGTGTTTCCCCCCGCATACTTTTGCTTCACTTTTTTACTTTGATTTTTTCCATTTCGCATAGAGGGTATAATTTTTCTTTGTTCCCTTTTTGATGACGGTAATCTTTTTCTTAAACTTCTTATCTGTATACCAGCCCTTAAATACGTATCCTTTACGGCTCGGTTTTCTCAGTTTCACTTTTTCATTGTAATAAACTGTCGGGTTTTCACTGTTGTTCTTTCCCTTATTCAGTTTATAAGTAATGCCGTAACCCACCGTGAGTTTACAGGTCGCCTTTACACCGCTGCCGTCTTTGGCTTTTGCAGTAATAGTCACACGACCATATTTTTTACCTTTTACTTTGCCTTTATTGTCCACGACTGCTATTTTCCTGTCAGAAGAAGACCAGCTGAGTCCCGCTTTTTTTGCATTCGCTGGAGTTACGACGGCTTTTAGCTGTAATGTCTCACCTTTTTTCACTATCGCCGTCTTACTCAGTTCAATTTTTGTCTCCTTTTTCGCAGAATCTGATGGCTGGTCGGTCTCCTGTTCCGGTGGATTGGACGGCTGGTCCGGCTGATCCGTTTCCTGTTCCGGCGGATTGGACGGCTGGTCCGGCTGATCCGGCTGATCCGTTTCCTGTTCCGGCGGATTGGATGGCTGACTCGGCTGGTCAGTCTCCTGCTCTGGTGGACTGGACGGCTGATCCGGCTGGTCAGTCTCCTGCTCTGGCGGATTGGTGGTTTCCCCTGAAGCAATCACGGACTGATCTGTCAATGCATAGCCATTTTCAACAGAAAGCTTTGACAAATCAACGCTGGCAAACTGAATATCATCAAATACGATCGAAGAATCAATATCAACACCGTTTCCTCCCTGCGGCACAATGCTGTTGCACCATACAGCAAACTTTGTAATATTCCCTGAGTCGAAAGTTCCGTTCTGCTTTCCTTTCAGTTCACTAAATGGAATCGTCACATATTTTGCATCTGCAGTCTTTACAAAATCCGCAAGATTCGCTTCGAAATCTTCACCGTTCGAAACCAGCTGGATTACCAGCTTCTGCCCTTTTCCATCCGGTTTTATCCACATGGTAAGACAGTTATACGCACTGTAATCATTTGTTTCCAGTCCCTTTATTCTTCCTGTCCAGACTTCCGGTCCGTCTGTCTTCAAACGGTAATGGAATGCTCCGCCATAGCTCCCCCCGGATTTGTCTGTCCCATTCAGTTCAAAGGCTGAACTGCAGGCCGCCGCTGAATTTTCCGTGTATGTTCCTGAGAGATAATCATTGTCGCCGTAGTACAGTTCAAAATTGTCTATCACATTTGCGGGAAGTGTGTCTTTTTCTTTGCCGAAGCACATAAAGGTAAGTACTGACAGTATTTTTCCGTCCGCTGCAAGACTTAATGTGCCTACATCGGTAAGGCCCAGAGCATCTAAGGTTTCTTTTGTCACCTCAGCCTCATAGCCTGTCCCGTTGTTCTTTGCGGTCAGGGTTTCCGTCTTGTCGCCATTTTGCAGTACGAACTCCACCTTGGACGCATTTCTTACATTGGCGGATAAAACTTTTCCCTCCATAATCACATCTTTGGAAAATACATTGGTAAAGTAGCCTCCCGGATTTCCAGGATTGCTGTTTGTCACGTTCTGGTTTGCCGCTTTGCTGTAAAAGTTTGTGCCGTTGGCAAATATGGAAGAATCTTCATTGTAAAAATCAATGAACTCATTGATCAGTTCCTGTCCCTTATCATCTCCGTTTTTGTAGGGAACATAGAAATTGGTATCGCTGAAATTCGCCCATGCCAGGAAATATGACATTCCCGCTTCTTTTGCGATCTGGTTCACATTTTTGTACCAGTCATGTCCCTTAATGGGGTTGTCTTTTACCAGAAGCCCCTCGTTGTCAGAACCATCCTTTTTCATTACCCGGACTCCGGTTTCCGCGATTACCGCCACTTTGCCTCTCTTTTCTCCAAAACTTTTCACCACCTGGCAGGTTGTCCGCAGGCTGTCCATAAAGCTGTCCGAATACTGTGCAGGATAAGAATTGTAATCATTATAATAGTCAAACCCAACGATATCTACGTAATCGTCTCCCGGATAGCGCTTCACATAGTCTTCTTCGGAAGAAATCGGACCATTGGGAGAGTATATGTAGATAAAGTTATGTACCCCTCTGGATGCCAGATAGTCTTCTGTATACCGAAACAGCGCTTTGTATGTTTCCGCATCTGTATTTGCCGCGCCCCACCAGAACCAGTTTCCGTTGTCTTCATGGTACGGACGGTATAAAACCGGGATGTTTTCTTCCTGAAGAAGCAGCGCATAGTCAGCAATAATATCCATGTATGTGGTAAACTGCGCGTTGTATTTTCCTCCCGGAAGAGATTCTTTTGCACAGTTTCCAGATAAATCCTTTGACTCCATAAAATCGCAGGTGGAGAAATCATATTTGTATTTTTCGCCCGGTGCAGGCTTGATTTTGGAACTGCTCATGTTTGGCATATGGGTGGAAAGAGTGATAATGGCTCCCTCTGAAGCTGCCTTTTTACTTATTTCCGCAGCCTGCGCCACTGCCTGGACTACATCGGAAACGCCGAGTTCTGCGCCGGTAAGCGCCAGAGAATCAATACCTGAAATACCGCTGATACTCCCTGTCACGTCTTTCGTGTCCGAGTACACACCTTCGTTTTTCCCCACACATTTATGGGTGTCATTCTGATGTCCGAAAATCACCTGATCCGCTTTGTCCAGTCCTTCCAAATAAGAATACAGAGCCCTGGCAGTACTTATTGCGTCTGCATCTGCCAGAACAACCTCCTCCGGCATCTGGCTGATGTCCGCCTGAGTTCCCGACCCTGGAACAGATGTGATATCCACAAAATCTGAAGAACCGTCATACTGAGACAGAACAATGTTGTCGATGTACACTTCTCCTTTAAAAGCTGTGGAAACGCCTACGATACCAAGGGTAAGATCCGTCAGCTTCTCTTTATTCGGCTGGAATTTTATGGAAATCTCCGCTTTTTTCATGCCGTCACCCAGATCATTTCCCTCTGCGGCAGTATCTTTGTTGATAATTTCCGTACCATTGTCGGAATTGTTCGCAAATCCCTTTACCTTAAAGCTTTCAAAATCAGAAGGATAAGTCAGATCAAAGGTCAGCTGATTGAAGGCCGATACATCAATGCCCTCCGCAATACTCTTTTTTATTTTTGCCTCGCTCCATCCTTCAGCGGAGTTTTTGCTGTAGTCCAGTTCTGCTTTCAACTGGTTGCTGCCATTGAAGGATACCACGGAGACTGTTACGCCGCCGTCGTACAGATATCCGGTTTCCTCTTTCCATCCGGCGTCAGTGCCTGTTTCCGCATCTTCAAAATCATCGACAATATAGCTGGCCTGCGGGGGAAGAGGCGCGGCGCTTTTGTCTTCCGTCAGTTTTACGTCGGAAACTGTCACTGTTCCGCCAAATTCCTGGCCCACAATTTCAAAATAAACGCCTCTCAGAGAACCTGGAGTGATATCCGTAAAAGAAATGGAAATATCCGTTTGATACGTATCTCCGGGTTTTGTGAAGCTGCTGCTCTTTAACTGCTTAATATCCTGACTGTCGTTCCAGTCCCAGTTATCTCCCAGCTTTACAACACCCTGGATCTTCAGATAGTTTTCTTCCCCGGACAGAGAAGCGAAGGATGTCTCATCCAGCGACACGATGGCAGTCATCGTAAAGTTTTCCGGTACGGTGATACCGGAGATGCTCTCATCATACTTGATTTCTGCTTTATTGTTCCAGTCTTCTGTCGTTAGATTTAAAGGATTCGTTGTAATTTTATTCGTACCGACATAAAAAACTCCCTCTTCAGATTCCACAGCTTCCACGGTCAAACCTGCTTCTTCTGTATTATCGGCTTCCTCCGTATCACCAGCTATTTCTGTTTCTCCAACTTCTGGTTCGTCATCTGATATGATAAGAAGTTCTTCTGTATTCTGGATCGTCTCTGCTCCCCCGGCTTCCGGTCCGTCATCCGATATATCAAGAAGTTCTTCTGTATTCTGAGAGAGTTCTGCCTCTTCATTCTCCGGACTGCTGATCAGCGTGTCAGAAAATTCTTCCATATCCTCAGCGACATCCGGAACAATTTCGATCTCCGCATCTGTTACTATGCTCTCGGCATACGCGACAATCTGGTTTTCCGTCAGACACATCGGCGAAACTGTCATCGCCGCTGCCAGCCCTATCGCGGTTATTCGTTTTAATAAAGCCTTTTTTCTCATATTCTTCCCTCCCTGGAATATTTTTGCTGCAGAAATATCGTTTTTCCGTTCTTAAATTTGCCGGAAGGTTCACGCAATGATCAGCGACAGCAGATAAAACGGCGCTGCGTTCTCATTTTTATCCGGAAGTATTTCCATCTCCACTGTATGGCGTTTTCGTTCCCCGTGATGCAGTACCACCTGCAGATACAGACAGTCTCCCCAGTCTTCGTCAAAATTCCCATCCAGCAAAATAGCTTCTTCTTTTTTTCCGTCCAGAAGTAATTTTGCACGAAGAGCAGGTCTTTGTACGGTCTTCCGATACTGCACGGCAATGCAGGAGGCCTCGACCTCAAACCGGATTTTGTCGCCTGGCTTTCTTCCAATCCAGCCATTTTTAAAATGATCCAGATGCCCCATCTTTTCCTCTGTATCTGCGCAAAATCCATGCAGGCCGGGAGAGATTTCCCGGATTGTCAGTCTGCTGGCATTCTCATACGCGTTCGCCGTCAACGGAGTCGGCAGAATATTTTCCTCCTCCTGTTCTTCCATGTGGCTTTTTACTTCGTCCAGATAAGACGTTATTTTCTCTGCGACAAGCCGATGTCCTTTGTCGTTTGGATGAAGTCCGTCCGGCGTCAGTTCTTCTCTCGTATACATCCCCTGTTTCATTTCCTGATATAAAGTATCCTTAATGCTGACATGCGGCAGCTGATACCATGCACCGATCTCATTATGATATTCCTGTACATTTTCTCCCGTATCATAAAAAACATTGTTCAAAAGCAGCACCGCAGGCTGGGAATCCCATGTGAGAATTTTCCGGATAAGTCCCTCGTAGGTTTCCTGAAAAAATTTCTTTGCTTCATCATTGACGCTGAAGTCCACTGTCACAAAATCCGGCTGATACATCAGCAGATCCGGCACCGCACGGGCAGCTCCATAGTGGGAGGAAGTTCCGCCGATTCCGCCGTTCACATAATGGAAATGGGCCTGCGGAAATGTTTTCTTCCACCATTCAAACACCAGGTACGCATAGCAGTTCTCCTTTGAGGAAGCCAGACTTCCCTGCGTTATGGAACCTCCCAGAAATCCGATGGTCAGTTCCCCGCCCATTTGTGCCTTCTTCATGCAGTTTTTCAGTCTTGCAAGATTACTTTGCGGCATTTATTCCTCCCACCCTTCAATCGTAAGACTGTCTATATATGCGGCCAGCTCCTTCGCCATTTCTTTTGCTTCCGGGATACGGAGATGCCCGGGCGTACCTCTCCCGTTACGTTTAAACAGACACTGTGTGATTCTCTCGTCTTTCATCTCACGCACCGCCTGCCCGATCGATCTGTCCCATGCTTCATCATGGCACAGTAAAGTGGTGCAGCAGATAATCCTCGCACTCGGATATTGTCCGCGCAGTTTTGCAAGAAACCCTTTGTAATGACTTCTCCACCTGGCAGACTGCTCGCTGTCATAATTCTCCTTCATATAATCTTGCGGATGACTGTCATTCTGGCCGATTGCCACAATAACCACCTGCGGAATATATCCGGAAAAATCCCACTCTGTCACTTCTCCAAAATCCGGATCGTACCGCACTTTATCCCAGACGCTTTCCATTCCGATATAATCCGGGGCGTGATACCATCCGGTTTCATCCAGGAGCGCAATTCCTCCCTGCGCAATATCATGAAGTTCCGCTCCAAGTCTGCGGGCCGTTATCCACGCATAGGAATACCAGCTGTTTGAATATTCGCCGTTGTGCTCCGGATCTTCTTTTCCTGCATAGTCCACCGCCTCCGAGATCTCTCCTGCGGACACGGAATCCCCGTAGACTTCAATCTTTCTCTTCGGTTTTTCAGGAAGCTCCAGAAGTTCTCCGTCCTCACTGATCTCAAATCCCAGTATGCTCAGTTCATGGCAGGCATCCTGCCGTTTAAAAAACAAAACTTCATGTACGTCATTTTCCGTAAGTTTTACAGGAATCTCAAGCACCGCGCTTCCTTCTTTTGGAAGCAGAATGGCTGACTGCGCACCGTCAAGAATGCATCCCAGATAATTATCCCAGTATGCATTCTTGTTTCTCACATGGATTTTCAGAACATTTCCGGTAAATTTCATTTTTACTGAAGTACAGGGAAATATAAACACCGGCTCCTGCGGACTGCTCCAGTCGATTCTCCCGCAATACTGCAGCTTCCTGTTATCCGCCGCAATTTTCATAGCGTCTTTTTTCCTCCATTTTTCTCTTAAGTCAAAGACCCCACTGCAAGCAATGGGGTATCAATCTTGCAGCGCCGCATAAAGATCATATTTTCACACCAGATTTGCTGCTCCCACCGCTCCTGCCCGGCGTCCCAGCCGGGCGATCTCAATTTCCGGTATCTCCGAATTTCTGCCGCCGAAGCAGTCCCTCTCCACGATAGCCCTCAAATCCTCCAGCCAGCCTTCCCCGGCTTCCGTGAGATTACCTCCCAGAATGATCGCCTGCGGGCGGAAAATATTTGTCATATTCACCAGACCTGTCCCCAGCCTGCGGATATATTCTTCTTTGAGTGCTTTCGTAATTTCGGTTTCCTGCTCATTCAGTTCAAAAGGTTCTTTTCCTTCCGTCTGGTGTTCCGGCTGTTTCTGCTTTTCTCCGTTCTCTTTCTGTCCGCCCGGTTCAAACGTTTCCTTCCGCTTTTCCCCGATCTTTTCCTGTTCAGCTAACGCAAAGAGTTCCTTTATCTCCAGCGCGCGTCCCAGTTTTTCCTTCGTTTCTTTTCTCACTGCGGCGGCAGAAACATACGCTTCCAGACAACCTTTTCTCCCGCAGGTACAAGGTTTTCCGTTCTCCACAATCACCATATGGCCCAGCTCCGCGCTTCCGCCTCCCAGATTATCCCATATCCGCCCATTGAGGATGATTCCGCTTCCGACGCCTCTTCCGACTGTCAGCATCAGGACATCCTGATACCCTCTTGCCGCGCCTGCCGCTGCCTCCCCAAGTGCCGCGCAGTCCGCATTGTTCGCGATACGGACGGGCACCGGCAAAATGGATGACAAGATTTTCACTGCCGGCACTTGCTTCCAGCCGATATTATTGGAATAAGTGACCATGCCTTTCTCACTCTGCACGGTTCCCGCAATGCCCGCTCCGACTCCGACGCACTGATCGGCCGCAATTCCTTTTTCTTCGAGCATCGTAAGGATCGTCTCCGCGATTTTTGTGAGATTTTCCTCTGCACTTTTTTCTCCGTCAAACGGCATCTCACGGTAATCCAGAAATTTCTGATCTGCGTCAAGCAGACAGAACTTCGTATTTCTTCCTCCGATATCCACCCCGGCGCGGACAGGTCCCGCTTTCTCCCGAATTGTGGTCACAAGAGCGTCACAGCTTCCCTCGATCTGATATGCCCCGCTTCCTGCCGTGAGAAACAGACTGTCTCCTTTTTCGTAAGAAATGCTCTCGCTGCCGCAGGTAAGCTTTCCTTTTCCGTCCAATACAAGAATACTGACAAAGGAATCTTCTGTCACAACGCCTTCCATCTTTTTCATCATACTGCCATCAAGATTCAGCTTATCAACTGTAAAGTAATCGCAGTCCGCCACATGCGGATAACTTTTGCCGCTCCTGATGATCGGAACACGGTTCGTCACGGCAAGCGCCTTTTCTATGTGCAGATCACGCTTCTTTCCGTCCTTCCCAACTCTGCCGTAATCATAAACGCGGTAGGTCACATTGGAATTCTGCTGAATCTCGGCGATCATGATATCCTTTCCGATCGCATGAATCGTGCCCGACTCAATAAAAAGGACATCACCCTTTTGCACCGGGACAGGATTCAGAACCTCGAGAAGCGTATCCTCGCGGATTCGCCTTTCAAATTCCTCGCGGCTTACCTCTCTCTTAAATCCGTAATATAAAAACGCTCCTTCTTTTGCGTCCATCACATACCACATCTCTGTTTTCCCGTACTGCCCTTCATTTTTCAGGGCAAAACGGTTGTCCGGATGCACCTGGATAGAAAGATTCTGCTTTGCGTCGATAAATTTGATTAGAATCGGAAAATCGCGGAACCTTCTGCAGTGTGTACCAATGACATCCTTACCCTGCTCCTCAATATACTGACGCAGAGTCTTCCCGGCATGGGAACCATTCGCGATCACAGAAGGCCCGTCCGGATGGCAGGAAAGCTCCCAGGCCTCCGCAAGCACCGGGCCGTCATATTTAATTCCATACTCTTCCGCCAGACGATGACCGCCCCAGAGGTAATCCTTGCAGGCCGGTTTTAACTTTAAAATGCTCATACTGTATTCTCCAAAAATTCCAGATTCCTGCGGATCAGCTCACATCTCTGCTTCACGCAGTCCGGCGACCGCAGCGCGTCCGCTGGCGTGTGGAACAGGTAATCTTCCAGTTTGTCGATCGTCGTCGTCGCCACATGCATCCTCGTGTCGCAGGAGGCATAGTACAGGTAAACATCCCCGTTCTCCCGCGCAATCGCCCCGTTCGTAAACACCACGTTCGACACATCTCCCACGCGCTCTTCCCCCAGCGGCACAAGGAATACGCCCGACGGGGCCGCAATCACCTTCGACGGATCCTTCAGGTCAGTCCCGAACGCGTACAGAACGTACCTCAACCCTGCCGCCGTATTCCTCACGCCGTGCGCAATGTGAATCCAGCACTTCTTTCCCTTAATCGGTACGGCACCCGCTCCGTTCTTGGACTCCGTCAGCGTGTGGTAGATCCGCCGGCTGATGATCTTCTCTTCATCGATCACCGCGTGTTCAATGTCCTCGCAGAGACCAAAACCGATCCCTCCGCCGCTTCCGGTATCGATAAAACCGTCCATCGGCCTTGTGTAGAACGCGTACTTCCCATTCACAAACTCCGGATGCAGCGCCACATTCCTCTGCTGCGGCGAATGCAATGTTTTCAGATTATCCAGACGCTCCCAGTGTTCCAGATCCTTCGTCCTCACAATTCCTGCCGCCGCGACCGCCGCTGACAGGTCCGGGTCTTCCTTATCCTTGCTCTCCGAGCAGAACACCCCGTAGATCCATCCATCCTCATGCTGCGTGAGACGCATGTCGTACACGTTCGTCTCCTCCGGGCAGGTATCGGGCAGCGTAACCGGATAATCCCGGAACCGGAAGCCGTCGATCCCCGTATCGCTCTCCGCGACGGCGAAAAAGGACTTCCGGTCATTTCCTTCCACCCGGACGACCAGACAGTATTTTCCATTCAGATAAATAGCTCCGGAATTCATCACCGCGTTGACGCCGAGCCGTTCCTGGAAATATGGATTTGTCTCCGCATCCAGGTCATAGCGCCAGTGTACCGGCGCAAACTCCCTGGTCAGCACCGGGTAACGGTAGCGGTCATAGATCCCGTTATAAAAACCGGTCTTCTGATTTTTCCTTGCAATCAGGTTTTCCACCTTTTCCTTCTCTATATAATAACGTTCATGAAGCATCTTTCATCCTCCTGATCACTTCAAAACACATCCTCCCATTGTGGTACGGACATTTCCATGGCTCCACGATCGGCTTCTCCTGCGGCCTTCCGTCCTTATCAACGCTCCAGAACCACTCCGATCCTTCCCGCGGATCGACCAGATATTTTTTGATATAACACCAGATATCCATGGAAGCCGTCAGGTATTCCAGCCTGCCCGGCGACTTCTGGTACTCGTTCAGAAATCCCACAACCGCCTCCGCCTGCACCCACCAGACGCGCGTCGTATCCACCACACCGTTCTCCGCCTCATTTGCCAGAGAATGATTCTCATATGCCCGGTTATAGATATTTTTCGTGATTGTTTTCGTAACCGGCGACAGCTTTTCGGTATACGCCGGATCACCGAGCACTTCCAGCCCCCGGTCGATCAGCCAGGCCGTCTCGATATCGTGTCCGTAAGAGTACAGGTCGATCAGAAAATGCCAGGTGCGGTCAAAGAAGACCTCCTGACGCCCGAGCTTTGGATTGTAAACCTTATCCGCAAACAGGTCCAGGATATACCGCAGGCAGTCTGCCACCTCATGGTCATGCGACACCCGGTACAGCTCCGTGTAAGCCTCAAACACATGGAGCAGCGTGTTCATCGTCTTCTCCGCCAGGACTCCGTTCTCCGAGAGCTTTTCATTCCCTTCCGGCTCAAACCAGACGTTAAAGGCCTCCAGATAACCGTACTCATCCCGGCACTTTGTCTCAATCAAATGGAACAGCTCCCGTGCCAGAGCCAGCGCTTCCCCATCCCCGGAAGCATCGTAATAGGAGGAAAGCGCGTAGATCGCAAACGCCTGGTTGTAGGTGTGCTTCGTGGTATCTTCCGGCTGTCCGTCATATGTGAGGGACCAGAAAATGCCGCCATTCTCCCGGTCCACGCAGTGATCCCGCAAAAAGAGATATGCGTGGTGCGCGCAGTCCAGCAGATCTTCCCTCTCCGGGAACAGCAGACTGGCATTGGAGAAGAACCAGAGGATCCTGCTGTTCAGGATGCAGCCCTTGACGGCCTTTCTGTCAAGCGCCAGGTCATAGCCCAGCCAGCCGTAATACCCGCCATAGCGGTCATCTCTCAAGTTCATCCAGAACGGAATCAGTTTTTCCGTCAGATGTTCCTTTATCTCATCTGCAAACATAGCTTTCCTCCCGTATTTCAATACAAAATTTTATATGCAGAGCATGGAAGTTTACCTTCTTCCGATCTCCGTGTCCGCTGCGCTCACGCTGCTGTTCTCCTTAATGTAATTCACCACTTCGTCCGCCGTCGTAAACGCAAGCCCCACGTACGTGTCCGCACATCCGTAGTAGACGGCGATCCTCCCAGTCTGCGCGTCATGGATCGTCGCGCAGGGAAAGGTGACGTTCGGCACAAAGCCGCGCTCCTCATACCACTCCTGGGGTGTCAGCAGAAACGTTTGGCAGCGGTATTTCACAACCGACGGCCGATCAATATCCAGGATCGCCCCACCGATGCTGTAGACGTAGCCATTGCAGGTGCCCGTCACCCCATGGTAGAAAAGCAGCCAGCCTTCGCTCGTCTCAATCGGGGCCGCCCCGCCTCCGACCTTCACGTTCTCCCACCAGTTGTCACTCTTTCCCAGCACATGTCGATGCCTGCCCCAGTAGGTCATGTCCGGGCTCTCCGACAGGAAAATGTCACCGAACGGCGTGTGTCCGCTGTCGCTTGGACGGGAAAGCATCAGATATCTGCCGTTCACTTTTCTTGGGAACAGAACTGCGTTCCGGTTGAACGGGATAAACGGGTTCTCAATCCTCGTAAATGTCTTGAAATCCTGCGTCTTCGCGACGCCGATCGACGCCCCGTAAAAATCCTGACACCAGATGACGTACCAGGTGTCCTCCACCTTCACCAGCCGCGGATCGTAGGCGTATCCCGGCATGAAATCATTTCCGTCTTCATCTTTGAACGGGATCTTTTCCTCATCAAACTCCCAGTGGATGGCATCCCGGCTCCTTCCAAGATAGATATACGGGATCCCATTCGTCTGCTCCCCGCGGAACACGCCGATAAAAGCGTCCCCGTAAGGCGCCACGGCGCTGTTAAAGATACGCGCCACTCCTTTGGACGGATTGCGCCCGACGATTGGATTCTCATTGTAACGCCAGAGCGGAAGTCCGCTTTTATCCTCCGCAGGCCGGTCCTGCCACGGCATATTCGGCACATCCGCACCAATAATTTTTATCTTTTCCATAATTTCCTCCTGCTGTCAGCCTTTGACGGCTCCCTGAGCCAGACCGCTGTATATCTGCTTCTGGCACAGAATGAAAATGATCAGCGCCGGCACCATCGTGATGATAACTCCCGCGCAAATGTAGTTGTACTGATTTCCCAGCGGCCCTGTAAATTTGAACAGCGAGGTCGCCACTGTAACATACCTGTTCTTATCCTGCAGATACAGATTCGCCGTATAGTATTCGTTGTAGGTTCCCACACCCTTTAAAATCATAACCGTTATGATGGCCGGTTTCAGAAGCGGCAGAAGAATACGGAAGAACACGCCGAAGTAAGTGCAGCCTTCCATGATCGCCGACTCATCCAGCGAAGTCGGCAGGTTCTCAAAGAACTGGATAAAGATATAGATGGACATGACGTCCGTTCCGCACATCAGGACTATATAGCCTGGAAGGCTGTTAATCCACCCCAGAGTATACATGATCTGGTATACGGTAACCTGCATCGCGATGCCAGGAAGCAGAGACGCAAACAGGAACAGGTTGCGAATCAGGCCGTTTCCGACAAAGTCAAACCGGTTCAGCACATAGGCGAGCATGGTGCCCGTCAAAATCGATCCGATCAGCACGCAGACCAGAATGATCAGAGAATTGCGGAACGCAAGAAGCATGTTCGCCTGCTTCCACGCTTCAATAAAGTTTGTAAAATATGTCCAGTTCTGAGGCATCGTCATTACATTGGTAGACGCATATTCCTCCGGAGTCTTAAAAGCCGTAATAACGCATACGACAACCGGAAGTACAGAGATAAAAGCTCCCAGCACCAGTGTGAAATATTTGATTACCGTCCATATGATCCTCTTTGCTTTTGCCATAATTACCGGCCTCCTTTCGCTGCCTGCGCCGCATGCTGTGCCTCAATCTTTTTCTGTTTTCTGACATAACGGATTGCTTCTTTCCCGTTTGTTCCAAGGAAATATGCCTCAACAAACTTCTGGATCATTGTAGCGATGAAGATCAAACCCAAAAGTACGATCGCCATGGCAGATGCAAGGCCTACTTTCTGGCTTTCATGCGCAAGTTCATTCATCACGACAAAATAAGTACCTGTTCCAAAGCTTCCGCCGGTGATAACATAAGGCGGCTCGAATACGCTGAGAGAACCTGAGATCGCCAGGATCATGTTCAGGACAATGATCGTCTTGATACTTGGGAAAATAATGTAACGGAATTTTGCCCATCCGTTTGCTCCATCGATCGCAGCCGCCTCATACAGCGTGCTGTCCACAGACATGATCGCGCCGATAAACAGAACCATATTCTGTCCCATATATCTCCAGATCGAACTGGCGGCCAGCGAGATATTGTTTACGCTCCTGTCGCGGAGCCAGTACGGAAGATTATCGAGATTAAAACCGATCCACTGGAGGATCGTATCCAGCACAAAGCCTCTCGTATAGAAAAACTTAAAAATGAAACCAACCGCAATACCGCATACCAGATACGGGAAGAACATGAAGCCTTTGAAAATCCCGCCTCCTCTGGTTTTGAAGCTCAGAATCGACGCAAACCAGAGCGCAAGTGCAAGCTGTATAAAGGATGCCACGATATAGTACAGGCTCAGCTTCAGCGCCTGGAAACAGTCTTCCCGCGTGAAAACTTCCAGATAGTTTTCCCATCCTACAAATTCTCTGTCTCCGATATATTTCATCTCGTAAAAGCTGAACTGAAACATTTTCAGAAACGGGATATAAGTAAACACAACCAAAAGTGTCAGCGGAAACAGCATAAATGTGATCATACACAGACGCTTGTTCACCTTCCCCGACTGTATCCATCTGATAAATGATGATTTTTCTCTTGCCATTTTTTCTCCTTTCTGCCGTAAAAGTCCGGAAAAGGGAGGCAGAGAATATGCCCTGCTCTCCCTTCCTGGCAATCACTGTTTATTTTGCCGTAAGAACAACGGTTCTTTTCTATAGCCGTCCTGTTTCCGGATTATTCAAATGTAATCCCATATTTTTCCTGAGCTGCCGTCCATTTCTCATTCCACTCCGCAACCATGTCTTCCATCGTCTTGGAACCGTCGAAGGCAGATTCCACAATTTCCTTTGCGATCGCTCCGGATACATTAATGCCAAGCTCAGACTCATTATTCACATCGCTCGCAAGCGTTTCTTCTCCTGCCGGAGCCGGAACATCATACAGAAGCTCCACATCGCCGAAATCAGACAAGCTTTCCGGGAACGGTTTGCTGATTACCGCTGAGAAACCGCCCTCGTCCGTCTCAAAGCCGGATTCCTCAACCAGCCATTTGATGTAAACCATGGCCGCAGTCTTCTGATCCTCAGAGCTGTTGCAGTTGATACCATAGCAGTAATCCGGAGCGGCTGCCGCGTACTGTTTTCCATCCACTGTGATCGGGAACGGCATGTAAGCGATATCATCCGCATGTTCTCCGGCCTGCTGCATCTGAACCAGTGCCCAGGAACCGAGTGCCATACAGCCGATCTGGCCGTTATTCAGCATACCCTTGCTGCCCTCCCAGTCAGTCGTGGTCGGGTCATCCTCCGTCAGTCCGCGGGAAACTGCCTCGTAAAGGATGTCGTACACTGCATACGGACCTGTGCCGTCTCCTCTGTCAGAGAACGGGTTCTGGCCTTTGGTACGGCCTTCAAGCGCAAAGTCCGCCTGACCGGTCGCGCATGAATCAATGTATGCGTCCCACGCGGTCATTGTCCAGTCCGCCGCAAAGTTCGTATACAGCGGGATAGCATCTGTATTGTCTTTGATCTTCTGAAGAGCATCCAGAAATTCATCCGGGGTCTTCGGTACTTCTGTCACGCCTGCTGCCTCAAAGACCGCCTTGTTGTAGACGATACCCTGTACATTTCCCATGGACGGCATACCATAGACCTGTCCGTCATACATTCTGTTGGACAGCATCAAATACTGCTCGGACAGCTTGTCGTAATCACCGAAACTGACAAAGTAGTTCTCAAGTTCATCCAGATCCACCGTGGTCGGCACCATGCAGATATCTCCCCAATCGCCCGTGGAAAGCCTGGTCGTCACATCGTTCGCGTAATCCGTGATTCCTTCATACTCGATATTGATGTTCGGATAACTCTTGTGGAATTCTTCGATATACCTCTGGAATTCTGTGTCAATGACATCCGTCTTGTGTGTCAGGAATTTCAGATCCGCCGAAAGATCCGTGTAATCCTCACCCAGCTTAATCTGATCGATCGTTAAGGCCGCGCCTTCTTCCGCAAAAGCCGGGAAGGCCATCGCCAGGGTTCCTGCCGCCGCAAGAGCGAGGCAAACTGCTGCTTGTTTCTTCATAATTTTTCCTCCTTAAATTATTTCGCTTGTTTAATGTGTTTTAATTATACGATTAATCAAATTTAATTTCAAGCCCTTTTTATGATTTGCATTATTTTCCGCTATTTTCACAATTTTCGTTCTTTATTTTTGTATATATGTTACAGTTTTTCTTCGATTTTACACCGTTTTCTTGGCTTAATTCGTTTTTTAATTACATTAATTTATACTTAATTATCAACCGGTTTTCCCTTAAAAACCGGTTGATTAATTCCCAAAAAAGAGGTATGCTGATATAAATATTTAATTTAGAGGAGGTATCCCTATGGACTTTAATCCCGAAAACAGATTTTTCTCATTTATGTCGCTTCTTGGCGATCTGATCCTGCTGAATGTTCTCTTTTTATTTACCTCTCTTCCCGTCGTCACGATAGGCCCATCCTGCTGCGCGTTGTATCTGTCTGTCCGGAAACGGCTGGAAAACAAAGAGTCCTATATAGTCAGAGATTACATGAAGGCATGGAAAGAAAATTTTGTAAACGGCATATGTATCTGGATCGTCTTTCTGGCTGCTCTGATACTCATGGCATTTTTTTCTTCTTATATCGCGTCTCATCTGACCAACCTGCCCGCGATCGTACTGTATCTGATCATTTTTATATGGTTATCTTTTTCTCTGCTGTACGCTTTCCCTTTGCAGGCCACCTTTATCAATACGCCATGGAGAATTATCCTCAACAGTTTTCTGACCTCACTGCGTCACCTGACCTGGACAATCCCTCTTTTTCTGGCGACGTATCTTCCTCTGACGATCACCCTGGTATTTCCAAACGCACTTGGCCTTACACTTGTTTACTGGGCTTTTATCGGATGTTCTCTCTGCGCGGTCTTTTCCGTTTTGATTCTTCGGCGGGTGCTTGTATTCTACCTGCCGAAAGATCCGGAAGCAGAATAAACAAAGATTTAAAAAGCCGCTTTATCCCGACAGGGATAAGCGGCCTTAAAAATCTGTCCGTATTTATATTTTCCGTACACTGCTTCTTTCCGTAATATTACTGTCAATATACCGTACTTCAAAACTTTTATTGCTCCCCCTGATCCTGTTCTGCAGCATCTTTACCGCCGTCTCCGCCATACATTTCATATCCACATGATAAGAAGTCAGCTGCTGCGCAAAGCTGTGGCCAAACAGATAATCATCATAGGAAGCGACTGAGATATCCTCTGGCACACGGTACCCGTGCATCTGCAGCCCATCGTAAAGTTTCCCCGCATGATAATCGCTAAAACAAGCGACCGCCGTCGGCATATCTTTTGAAAAATTTTCCCAGAAGCTTTCCTTTTGCAGATCCTCCGTTCCTATTTTCCATTTCTCCTGCGGTTCGATGCCCGACTCCATAAGTCCCTTGCGGTACCCGTAATATCTGTCCAGAACATTATCATTCTCTTTTACCGAGCCCAGAAACGCAATCTTCCGATGACCATGCTCCACCAGATAGCGTGTCACTTTATACATTCCGATATAGTTGCTGGATAATACCGCGTCACATTTTACCTCCCTCAGATTAAAATCCAGAAACACAACCGGAACTCCGGCTTCCTTTACCACTTTCCGGATGTAGCTCTCCTTCATCCATCCAATCACGATCAGACCGTCAACCTTATTTTCCCGGATCATCTGCGGTAAGGTTCCTTTATTCTGCTGAACATCCTCTACACTCTCAAGCATCGTGAGATTCTGATTTTTCAAAGCCGCAAACGCCAGCTGCTGGTACAATGCCCAGTAAAAAGAAGTTCCTATCCCCAGATAATTATAGTTGACAATCACACCGATCATATAACTGTCTTCTGACAGTTCATACCGTTTCATATCATAACCCATCTGTCTGGCGGCCTGAAGTATCTTTCCGCGGAGCTCCTCACTGACGCCTTTCTTCCCCGAAAGGGCATTGGATACGGTCACTGTGCTGACCCCCAGATGCTGCGCGATATCTTTTAATTTTACATTTGTCATATAATTTTGTTCCGGCTCCCCGGCATCCTTTCATACAGTTACTCTGTCCTTTTTCGTCATTTTGTCATACGACCGCTCTGATTACTTTGAAATATTTTTCTTTGCTGTTCTCACCGTGTTCCCGCATATCACTTTTCCTTCCACAATATGTATGCCGACGGCCCTTTCATTTCCATTCAGCCGTTTCAGCATAATACCGACGCCAACATGAGCAAGAACCCTTTCATCATTTTCATAGGTCGTCAGCTCCAGTCCGCTGCGCCCCTGCAGCCCATGATGATCAAAACTCACTACTGACACATCCTCCGGAACCTGTATTCCTTTCTGCAGTAATTTCTCAATAAGAATATTTGCGCATTTGTCACAGTTGCACACAAATGCGTCAGGAAGAATCTCCGGCAGCTCGACATCCAGGTTATAATCATATCCGTCCGCTTCTCTGTCATGCAGGATATGATTTTCCCGGAGCTTAACTTCCCGCTTCTCCACAGCTCTGCAGAATCCGAGATACCGGTCCATAATACTCCCTGTCGCTTCAGGAGTTCCCACAAAAACCAGATCCCTGTGTCCTGCATCGAGAAGGAGCTCTGTCATCTGCTGCATCCCCCCATAACTATTCGTCACAACATAGTCTATATTTTCAAACATATCATAATAATCAATACATACCAGCGGAATAGAAGCATATTTCTTTACCATCTCACGAATATAATCCTGGTCCGTTTCCCCGATCAGAATGATTCCTTCAATCTCTGCTCCGTAAAACATGGAAAAGCCATGTATCATTTTTTCCTGTTCCGCGTTGATCACTTCAAAAACCACCATACACCGGCGTTTTGTCAGCTCGTGCGCCACGCATTTATACACTTCCATATAAAAAGATGGAAATATCTTGATATAACGCTCAGCAACAGCGATTCCTATCGTAAAAGATCGTTCTTCCTTTACAACATCCTCCAAAAGCTGATATCCCATCGCCTCCGCGGTCTCACAGATCCTCTTTCTCAGCTCTTCACTGACTCCCTTCCTCCCGCGCAGTGCATTTGATACCGTAACAGTGCTTACACCGACCTCCGCCGCAATCTGTTCCATCCTGATTTCTTTTCTTCTCTTCATACACCCATATGCCTTCCCCTCTTTCTTTTTCCCTTGCTTTGCAGACCATAAATCAGAATCGCAATCTTTCTGTAACCAAAAATCATCCTTCCTTCGCTTGATCCGAACAGATCTGTCAGGGCAGCAGGCAGCGCATCAGTTTTTCAATATTGGCCCGGTTCCGCGCATTTGCCGCAATTCCCAGAACCGGATTTTCAAGATACTGCTTCATCTCCTTAAATCTTTCACTTCCGGAAATATCCAGTCCATATGCCGCCGTATCTTTCTGATCCTCCTTTTCTGACTGGCCGGTCTCCTGCAGATTCTCTTCTTCCGGCCCGGCAGCATATACAAAACAGTCCTGATAATCCGATATCTCCCGCTGATCCAGAAAATCCTGCAGATCCTGAAAATATCCATATCCGGCAAGCTTTTGAAAAACTGTCTGATCAGCGATTATGACATCCAACTGCTGATTATATAAATAGATCTGAAGCTTGTCCAGTCCTCCATCCCGCAGATAAACCGTATCATCCAGCAAAATTTCTTCTCTTTTGTCTGTCGTGCATAATAATCTCAGCTCTTCCAGAAAGTTCTCTTTCGGCTGTTCTGCAAGCTGTTCATCCACAATGGCAATTCCCAGCACAGTTTCCGGTTTTGGTCTCACCACACTCCAGATCAGAAAAATAATCAGAATTGACAGAAGAATACCGACTATAATTTTAAGCAGATAATAATCCAGAAAATATCCGGCTCTCTGCTTTTTATCCATTCGTTCCCACTTCTGCTTTTCTGATTCTTCTTCCCTTTTCTGATAAATACTGGCATTATCGTCCAGAACTGTTTTCTTCATGATATTCCTGCCTTCTTTACCTTTTAATTTTAAAAAATTTCTTAAATTAAATTTATCATCTAATTTAAGAAATGTCAACTTAAATTATAAGCGTTCTCTTTCTTCTCTGCAGAAAATATTACTGTTATGCTGCTGGTATTTATTTATTGACATATGTCAGAAACAGGACTATACTGAATTTATTATTAGCATATGCCAGAAAGGAACCATTATGCCGAGACCAAAAAGATGCAGAAGAATATGCGGTTATCCGGACTACTGGAGTTTTGCGCCGGAAGGATCCGGAAACGCGGACGAAGCGGTAAAGGCCTGTCTTTCCGGCAGTCTTGCATACGATCCCGAAACGGTCTGCCATCATCATGACCACGAACACGGCGAGGGAGAATGCGGTCATCACGGCGGCGGGTGCGGCTCCCACGGATGTCATTAATACCGATCGAGCAGGAGGCGTTTTTCCTCCTGCTCGCCCGCGCGGCCCGTGTGCTGCGTCAGCAGCTGGTTTCCTTACACGGGCCTGCGCATAACATAAGACTGCAAAGCCGCCCGTTTCCTCCAGATTCAGGGCGGCTTTTTCTGTGTATCTTTATATGTAAGGCACCGGCTCTCCCACCCGAACCGCACTGGTCCGCTCTATAAAATTTCCGCCGATCACAGTCACCCCTCCCGGACTGGAGGGGTTATCCATTTTCTGAAAAATACGGCTGACTGCTTTCGCAACCATCAGCTTCGCGTTTATCTCATATGTCGTAATATCCGTACCAGAAATCCCTTTGGGGAGATGATTGTCAAAACCGACAACCGACACATCCTGCGGCACGCGCAAACCGCGCATGGACAGCGCTTCAATCAGGCGGCTTGCTGTGAGGTCACAGTTGCAGAAATACGCAGTCGGCATCTCATCCGCCAATAATCTGTCTAGTGGCATCTCATTTGCCAGGCGTTTGTCCACAATTGTTTTTTCTGCCGATATTTCGACTGTCCGCATTCTGTCCATCTGCATTTCGTTTTCCGCAGATCCAAAAACTGACGATTTCTCTAACAGTTTTCCGTTTTTCTTTCCTCTCCGGGATATCGGAAGACAAAGCTCGCTGCTCTTGAGCAGTCTTCCGGTCACACGGTCACGATCCTTGATGATCCACTCCTGATTTACCTCGATCCCATGATGAAGAAGCGCCTTGACATATCCCAGATACCGGTCGTCAATGCTCGATGTCGTCAGCAGTGTCCCGACATATCCAATCCTTCTGTGCCCCAGAGACAGCAGATAGTTTGTCATCACATAACCGCCGCCCACATTATCGCCGATCACGGCATCATCCCGCTCCAGACCGACCTCCGAGTCGAGACAGATCAGCGGCACGGTTCGTTCCGGCGCGTAATACAGAAATTCCATGTAGCGGCGGCTGAAAGTTCCAAGGATGATCAGCCCATCGGCGCGCTGTTCTTCAATAACTCTGGGCAGAATATCATTTGCCTCTTCCTTCGCACTGACCACTTCAAACAGGGCTGTGCTGCTTTTCTCCATAATACGCCCGGCCAGCTGCTGATACAGAACCCAGTAAAAGGACTGATGCTCCTGCAGAAAACGCTCCGCGGCAATAATGCCGATCGTGTGGGATATCCTCATATTATGCGCGCGGCTCCTTTTGCTGTAGCCCATCTCGCGGGCCGTTCTCTGAATCTCTTCCCTTAACTGATCGCTGACGCCTTTCTGATCTTTCAAAGCTTTCGAGACTGTCACCGCGCTGACGCCAAGTTTTTTCCCGATGTCCTCCAATGTAACTTTCTTAATCATACTCTTTTTTAACTCTCCCAGAGCCTCTTTCACCTGGTTCCGCTTTGCAGGGGCCGCTCGAAAGGCTACTTCAAAACTTCTTTCGACCTTCTCCCCTTTTCAAAGGCTGCTCAAAAAGTCACTCTAAAGCTTTTCTCAGCCTTTCTTCTCTTCACAAAGGCCGCTCTAAAACTTCCTCAGCCTTCTCTTCTTCGTAAAGACTGCTCAGAAACATCTTTCACACTTTCTCTCTCCACAATTTCACTGTCTATGTAGCGGACGCAGTAAGGCTCTCCCGGGAACTCGATCCTTCGCAGTACCAGTCGCACCGCCTCCTCCGCCATCCTCTCCATATCCACATGGTATGAGGTCAGTTTTCCGGCAAACTGATTTCCGTACAGATAATCATCGTATCCGATCACTGAGATATCCTCCGGTACGCGCAGTCCTCTGGCATTCAGTTCCCCATACAGTTTCCCTGCCGTATAATCACTGCCGCACACAAACGCTGTTGGAAGTTTTTCCGGCAGTATGATCCTGGGCGTCTCTGTCTCCAGATCACGGTCTTCCAGAAGCCACTCACGCCTGATGGGAAGATTCTGCTCCAGCATGCATCTGCAGAATCCATAATAGCGCTCTACGATGTTGCGTGAAGTCCGCCCCGTCCCAACAAAACCGATCTCCCTGTGGCCGCAGTCTGTCAGGTATTTTGTGATTCGATAGGCTCCCATATAATTATTGGACAGCACAGCGTCACACGGACATCCTTCACGGTAAAAATCAAGAAGGACCACCGGCTTTTTTCTGTCCAGCGAGAGATGAAGCGAATCAGAACCTGCCCGCGAATTCTGGATTTTCAGACTGCGTTCCATAAACACGTCTCCCATGCGCCCGATCAGAATAAAACCGTCTATTTCACTTTTTGAGATGAGCGCGGAAGATCCGTCTTTTTCTCTGCTCTCGTCAAGCATCTCCAGCATCGTGAGAACTTTTCTTCTGGCGGCCGCGTTGATCGTATTCTGATACATTTCCCAGTAAAAGGATGATCCTTCGCTCATATATCTCTGCGAGCTGATGATCCCGAGAGTGACCGACCTCTCCTCCGGCTTCTTTCCAGATCGGGAAAGATCATAGCCCAAATCCTTTGCCGTCTCAAAAATTTTCTGTCTCTGCTCCTCACTGACGCCTTTCCTGCCTGCCAGCGCGTTTGAGACTGTCACCACACTGACATGCCGCGCTTTTGCTATGTCGCGCATTGTGATTTTCCTTTTCTCACTCATCTGCTTCCCCACTCACCGTTTCAATCTCCGATCCATGAATCCAACTTCGGACGCACAGCTTCCGTCAGCTTCCTTCCACTCCGATCCGCAGACCTTTCTCCGGACGCACGGCTTCTTCTCTCTTTTCCGGCAACAGTCTCACTCTTCCACTTCAATCCACGAACCTGACACCAGATGGATCCCTTCTGCCGTCTTCCCGGTCTGGATTCTGTCATAAATAATCTCACAGCTCTTTGCAAAAAGATTCTTCCAGAGTTCTTCCTGCGCGTAATAGCCAATAACGGCAGTATCCTCCGGCACTTTAATCCCTCTGTCCATGAAAAACGCTGTCAGCCTGCACGCCGTATCCTCATCTTCGCAGAGAAATGCCGTCCGTCCATCTTTCTGACATTTCTCTGCCGATTTCCGATGTTCTTCCGTCTGATTCCATCTCTGAAAATAATCGTTACTGTTCACTCCGCAGGTCGTGAACGTAAATGCACAGAAATGCTGCCAGTCCAGAATCACCCCTTCATCCCCCAGTTCAAATGCCTCTGCCTGCTCTATGTCCTGTCCGCTGCGCAGAGCCCTCAGATATATTCCGCTGCGGTATCCCAGCAGCCTGTCTGTCCGCATCCGACGCAGTATATCTGAAACCAACCCGCTCTCATCCGGCTTCACATACAGAATATTTTCATATCCTCGTTCAGACAGACGGAAGACTGCTGCCTGCATAGTATGAAACCCATCGTCTATCACATAGTCTATCGGCACACGATTGTCGAAAAATCCCACTCCGACTACCGGCTTCCCTCCGTTCTTTTCCGAGATCCGCTCCAAAGCTGACAATTCCTCCGAAGACAGCTGACCTGCCGCCAGAACTCCAGAGAAGCCTGAAAGGCCTGCTCCATCATCTTTCTGTTCATTCAGAACTTCCTGAATCGTTTGGAATCTGGCCCGCATCCCCTGCTCCCGTACCGTCTGCTCCAGCCACCCGGCTTTGTCCGCCGTCAGTCCAACAGGCGTCACAATAAGAACCGTTCCCGCGGTTCTTCCTGCATACTCCTCTTCTGCTCCGTATCCCATCCTGGCAGCCGTTTTGCGGATCTTCACAAGCAATTCTCCGCCGACCCCTTTTCTTCCTGCCAGCGCGTTCGACACGCTGACATTGCTGACACCCAGAGCATCCGCAATATCCTTCTGATTGATTTTTTTCCT